>CALAEG010000374.1 GCA_937890965.1 uncultured Caulobacteraceae bacterium
GCAGGCCCAGTCCCCCGACGATCAACGCGTCGGGGGGATCGAATGTCCGCGCCAGACACGGATCGATATCGTAGGTGACGTGGGAATAGGCTGGAAAGCGCGCCGGGCCGCGCCGGACCGCGGTCAGGGCGGCCTTCAGGCCCTCGACGTCATAGCTCTCCGGAAACCCCTTGCGCTGGGTCAGGCCCAGGGCCTCCAGCGCCGCGTTGTCCATCAGGAACCCGTCGGTGCAGACGATCTCCGCGCTCGGCCGCTCCGGCCAGGCGGCGATATCGGCGGCGAGTTCGCTGGCGAAGACGCTCTTGCCCGCCGCGACGCTGCCGGTGATGGCGACGACATAGGGCCCGGCGGCCGGCTTGTGGGCGCGCAGCAGGTCACGAACGTCGGCTAAGCTTGGCATGGACGGCGTTTCTAGCCGAAATCGCCGCTGCCTGTCGTGCCCCTCGGATTACCGGCGTCGTGGACGGACGCGAAATCCGCACGCATTCTGCCTGGGCGGCGCTCCGCCGATAATTCCAAGAGGCCTTCCCCGTGCCGCCGCTGAATGTGATCTTCATCACCGCAGACCAATGGCGGGGCGATTGCCTCTCGGCCCTGGGCCATCCCATGATCAAGACGCCCAATCTCGACGCCCTGGGCGCCGAGGGGGTGATGTTCACCCGCCACTACGCCAATACCGCGCCCTGTGGGCCGAGCCGCGCCTCGCTGCATACCGGGCTCTATCTGCACAACCACCGTTCGCACGCCAACGGCACGCCGCTTGATGCGCGGCACACCAACTGGGCGCTGGAGGCGGCCAAGCTCGGCTACGACCCGGTGCTGTTCGGCTATACCGACACCAGCACCGATCCTCGCGGCGTGGAGGCGGACGACCCCAGGCTGTTTACCTATGAGGGGCCGCTGCCCGGCATCCGCACGGTCTGCGCCATGGACGGCCATCCCAAGGCCTGGACCGACTGGTTGAACGCCAAGGGCTACGAGACCCCGGCCGATCCCGGGCGCGCCTATGGCAAGCGGGCCGCGGGGCCGGACTGGGAGGATGGCGCGGCGCACCCCAGGCCCCTGGCCTATCCGGCCGAGGTCGACGACACCGCCTTCCTGGTCGGCCAGCTGATCGACTATCTGAGGACCGCGCGCGATCCCTTCGTGGCGCATCTATCGATCCTGCGCCCGCATCCGCCTTTCGTGGCGCCGGAGCCTTACAACGCTCTCTACGATCCGATGGCGGTCGCTGCATTCAAGCGCAAGGCAACGCCCGAGGCCGAAGCGCGTCAGCACCCCTGGCTGGGCTGGCGGCTGGGCCGGCGGGAGTTTCGCGCCACCGCCAATGAACGGCGCCTGCGCCGGTTGAAGGCGGTCTATTTCGGCCTGATGAGCCGGGTGGATGAGGAGATCGGTGTGCTGATGGCCTTTCTTCGACAATCGGGACTGATCGACCGTACCTTGATCATCTTCACCTCAGACCACGGGGAGGAGATGGGCGATCATTGGTTGTTGGGTAAAGGCGGCTATTTCGACGGCTCCTATCGCATCCCGCTGATCATCCGTGATCCCCGCGCCCAGGCCGCCGGCGGGCGCGGCGCCAGGGTCGAGGCCTTCACCGAGCATGTCGACATCATGCCGACCCTGCTGGAAGCGATCGGGGCGAATGTCCCGCGCCAGTGCGATGGGGCCAGCCTCGCGCCCTTCCTCGGTGGCGCCAGCGCGCCCAAGGCCTGGCGCGGCGCGGCGCATTGGGAGTTCGACTTCGGTGACGACGCCGCCTCGGCCCCCAGCGAGCACGACCTGACGCCGGACCAGTGCGCCATGACCATCCTGCGCGGCGAGCGGTTCAAATACGTCCACTTCACCCGCCTTCCGCCGCTCTTGTTCGACCTGGCGGCGGACCCCGACGAGATGACCGACCTGGCCGCCGATCCGGCCTATGCCGGCGACATGATGGCCGGCGCCCAGGATCTGCTCTCCTGGCGCATGGCCTCCGAGGACCGCACGCTCAGCCACCTGCGCCTGACCGACGCCGGCGTGGTCTCCGACTAGGATCTGCGCCCACAGAATTGATGGCGCCTGTGCAGGGGATGGCGTGGCGACCGGCCGATAAGCGGACCCTTCGAGCGTCCGCTACGGGTGGAGAGCGGACGTTGGCTTAGTCCACAACCGCCGTCCAGAGAAGGCGTCGTTGGCGAAACTCGACCGGACCGTGGCGGGACAACAGGCGTTCTATGTGCGGCCGGGCCTCCTCCCACGTCGGCGTCTCCGCCTCGAAGCGCATAAAGGTGAGGGCCCGGTAGAGTTCCTCGGGTTCGGCGAAGACCTCGGGCGCGTCGAAAACCTGACTGTCCTCCAGCTTGAGGTTCGCGCGCGCCAACGACGCTTCGATCTGGGCGGCCAAGGCAGGGCGAGCGGGGTTCGCCGGGTTCTCCGCCAGCCGCAAAGCCTCGGGCAACTCGACGTTCCAGTGCGGTTGCGGCGCAGGCAGCGGATTCAGCTGGATCAGCCTGGCCCCGGAGCGGCACACACGTCGGGCGTCCGCGATCCAGTTCGTCGGGCCGCGCCGAGAGATGATCAGATCGAGCGAGGTCTCCGCCGCCGGTATGCGCGCTGCACCGCCATTGTACTGAGGGCTCGAGTTGCAGAACACCAGTTCCACGTTGACCAGGCCTTGCTCGGAGGCCCTGCGGCGCGCGATGGAAACGAAGCTTTCGACCGCGTCGTAACCGATGAACCGCAGCGCCTTCGGCGCGAACAAGAGCATGTCGTCGCCGTGTCCGCAGCCGGCGTCCAAGACCACTTTCTGATCGGTAAGATGTCGTTCGACCGCTTGCGTGTAGGCGTCTTCGCCGTTGTTCTCCCCGAGCGTTGAGCGCCAGGGATAGAAGTATCCGCCCTGCTTCGCCGCCAGCAGCTCCAGCTGTTCGAAATAGTTCAACCCGCAACCTCCCAGCCCGGTCTTCGTCCGGGACCGTCTCTACCCTTAATGTGAGACAGCTTGCCGCCATCCCTTAGCCGCGACGGTCATCCGCGTCCACGCGGGTTGATTTCAGTTTGGGGTCGAAAGCGGTCATGGCTTCTCGTCCGACGACAGATCTTGCGAGCAAACGCCCTAGGCCAGCCCCCTTGCCGCCAGCGAGCGCATCAGGGCGCGGACTCCGAAGATCCAGGGTGGGGCGGCATCGGCGGTGGTGACGCGGTTGACCATGCCGCCCAGCCTGGATGAGCGGATCAGCACCCGGTCGCCCAGCTTATGGGTGAAACCTTCACCGGGAGCGTCGCGATCCTGGGTCGGGGCGAACAGGGTGCCGAGGAAGAGCATCAGTCCGTCTGGATACTGATGGTTTTCGTTCAGGGTCTGGGCGACCAGGTCGAGCGGGTCGCGGCTGATCTTCGCCATGGAGCTTGCACCCTCCAGGTGGAAATTGTCGGCGCCCTCGACGGTGAGCGCGACCTCGGCCTCGCGGACGTCATCGAGACTGAAGCTCGCGTCGAACAACCGCACGAAGGGGCCGATAGCGCAGGAGGCGTTATTGTCCTTGGCCTTGGAGAGCAGGAGCGCGCTGCGACCTTCGAAGTCGCGCAGATTGACGTCGTTGCCCAGGCTGGCGCCGACGATCTCGCCGCGCGACGAGCAGGCCAGCACGATCTCCGGCTCGGGATTGTTCCACACCGACTTGGGATGCAGGCCGATCTGCGCGCCATAGCCCACCGCCGACATCGGCTGGGCCTTGGTGAAGATCTCGGCGTCCGGGCCGATGCCGACCTCGAGATATTGAGACCAGAGGCCCTCGCGCTGCAGCAGCACCTTGGCCTGGGCGGCTTCGGGCGAGCCGGGTTTCAAGGAGCCGATGTCGCCGAACACGCCCTTCAACTCCTCGCGCACCTTGGCTGCGGCCGCCGGATCGCCCTTGGCGCGCTCTTCGATCACCCGCTCGACCAGGCTGGCGGCGAAGGTGACACCGGCGGCCTTGATCGCCTGCAGATCGCAGGGCGCGAGCAAATGGCCCGCGTCGATCGCGGCCTCCAGCGAACAGAGCCGCTCGCCGGCATGCGCCGCCACCCGCGCCGCCGGATCAGGCAGGTCGAAGAGGTCGCTCAAGGTCGGCGCGAGCGCCGACAGATCGAACAGTCCGTCTTCGCGGAGGACCACGGTGCGGGGTCCTGGCAGAGGACCGTCGACCCAGAGGCGGCCGACCAGTACGCCGGCATAACGATCCTCGGGCAGGATCTCGGTGAGGCTCATGGGCGGTCCAATCCGTAGAAGACGCTGGCGGTCCCGCCGAAAATGGCCTCGCGTTCGGTGTCGGACAGGTCGCCGAGCAGGGTCTCGGCCGCCGACATCCAGGCCGCGTAGCTCCCGTTCAGGTTCAGCACCGGCCAGTCTGAGCCCCACATCAGCCGGTCGGCGCCAAAAGCCTCGACCAGCACGTCGACGTAGGGCCGCAAGGTCTCGGCCGACCAGCTGGGCCCGGCCTCGGTGACCAGGCCGGACAGTTTGCAGACCAGCCGGGTCTCGGCGGCCAGCCTGCGGATGTCGCGCGCCCAATCGGCCAGTTCGCCAGCGGCGATGTCCGGCTTGGCTGCATGGTCGATGACGATGTCCAGGGCCGGGTGGCTGGCGGCGAATTCGCTTAAGATCGGCAGGTGGCGCGGCTTGACCAGGGCGTCGAAGGTCAGGCCCTCGTCGGCCAT
Source organism: uncultured Caulobacteraceae bacterium (assembly GCA_937890965.1). Lineage (GTDB taxonomy): Bacteria > Pseudomonadota > Alphaproteobacteria > Caulobacterales > Caulobacteraceae > Poindextera. The sequence continues at coordinate 4,684 of CALAEG010000374.1, forward strand.
AGCCTTCAGCGCCGGCTGAATTGCGTCGCTCAGCATCCAGCGGTCATCGGGCAGGTCCTGGATCATCGGGCGCAGGCCGAGCAGCTTCGGCCGCGCCGCCAGGGCCGCGATCCGGTGGCCGGCGTCGTGCGCGTCGAAATCGACCCAGCCGACCACGCCGGCGACGAAATCCGTGGTCTCGGCAAGGCGCAGCAGGAAGTCGGTCTCGGCGTCCGTGGGCGACGCCTGCACCAGCACCGTGCGGTCGATCCCAGCTGACTTCAGCAGGGGCTCCAGGTCGGCGGGCTCATGGTCGCGATAGATCGGCGCGAACTCTGCGGTCAGCCAACCATAGTCGCCGCGCGCCAAGCGCCAGAAGTGCTGGTGGGAATCGATGCGCATGTCAGGGGTTCGGCCGCACGACGCCTTTTTTCAGGATCAGATTGCCGTAGAGCCGTGTCTCGCCGCTGGCCACGATGGCGAAGGCCTCGCGCGCCCGGGCATAGAAGACCTGGCGTTCCAGCGCCTCGATCGAGCCGGCGTAGTCGCCATCGGCCAGGGCGCTGGCGAAGGCGGCGGGGATCGGCGGGACCTCGCCCGGCGCATCGACCACCGCCATGCGGAAGGCCGCGGCGGGGACGAAGTCGTCCAGCGGCATGAGGGCGGCGATCGCCCTGACCAGCCGCACCGCATCGATCCCGTCGGCGCGGACCAGCCGCCTGGCGTTGGCGGCGGCGGGAAAGTTGGCGTCGGCCACCACGATCTCGTCGCCGTGACCCATGGCGCGCAAGATTGCCAGCAGATCGGGGCCGAGGACGGGGTCTACGCCTTTGAGCATCAGTCGGTGGTCTCCGGCGTTGGCGCGTCCAGGCTCATCAGCCCGGCCGCCTTCAAATCGCGCCAGAGGGTGTCCGGGATCGGCGCGTTCAGCAAGGCGAGGTTCTGGACGACCTGATCGGGGGTCTGGCCGCCGGGGATGACCGAGACCACGGCGGGATGGCCAAGCGGGAACTGCAGCGCCGCCTGCGCCAGGGGCGTCCCGTGCCGCGCGCAGACCGCCTCGATCGCCCCTGTCAGGCGAAGAATCGGCTCGGGGGCCGGTGCGTAGTTGTATATGGCCCCGGCGAGGGGGCCGGTCGCCAGGATGCCGCTATTGTACGGGCCGCCGACCACGACGCCGATCCCGCGTGCGATGCAGGTCGGCAGCAAGGTCGCCAGCGCCTCCTGCTCCAGCAGCGTGTAACGCCCGGCAAGCAGGAAGATGTCCGGGTCGGCCAGCTCGATCAGCCGGGCGCAGGGCTCCCATTCATTGACCCCGGCGCCGATGGCCGCAACGTCGCCGGCGGCGCGCAGCTCATCCAGAGCCCGCCAGCCGCCCTGGTCGATCAGCTCGCGGGTGCGTGCTTCAGCCGCCTCGGCCGAACCGTGGGTCATGGCGTCGATGTCGTGGACATAGAGGATGTCGACGCGATCCAGGCCCAGCCGCGCCAGGCTGGCCTCGTGCGACCGCATCACCCCATCATAGGAATAGTCGTAGGCGATCCTGAAGGGCGGGACGCCGAGATAGATGCCGCTGTCCTCCTCGCCGGGCGCGCAGGACTCCAGCAGACGTCCGACCTTGGTCGATAGCAGGAAGCTGTCTCGCGCCTCGTCACGGAGCGCGCCGCCGACGCGATGTTCCGACAGGCCGTGGCCATAGAGTGGCGCAGTGTCGAAATAGCGCAGGCCCAGCGTCCAGGCCTGGCGAACGGTCGCCCGGGCTTCGGCCTCGCTGAGCACCCGGTTCATGTTGCCCAGCGGCGCGGCGCCAAAGCCGAGGGCGCTGAAGGCGAGGGTCCGACCAGCCTGGGTGGTCAGGGTGCGCATGGGCAGGCTGGCGGGCATGGCCGACTTCTAGCGGCGGGCCGATGGGGGTCAACACCGATCATTCGCGATCAGCCCCGATCACCGCGTTGAACTTCCGCCAACCCCGGCCCACACTGGGGGGACGACCAGTGGAGACGGCGCGATGTCGGACGTGGCGACCAAGACGGCGACGGTGATCCGGCTGCACCCGAACGACAATGTGGTCGTCGCCGCCGCGCGTATTCCCGCCGGCGCACTTGTGGCCAGTGAGACCGTCACCAGCCTGGAGGCCGTCCCCTTCGGTCACAAGCTCGCCACCCGCTTCATCGCCGCCGGCGAGCCGGTGCTGAAATACGGCCAGGCGATCGGCGCGGCGACGCGGGACATTCCCGCCGGCGCCCACGTGCATGTGCAGAACCTCGACGTCTCCGACCTGCGGCTGGCGGCCGAGGCGGGGACTTACACGCCGCGCAACGAACCACCGCGCCATTTCATGGGCTTCCGCCGCGCCGACGGGCGGGTGGGGACGCGCAACTATGTCGGCGTGCTGACCTCGGTGAACTGCTCGGCCACGGTGGCGCGGCTGATCGCCGATGCCGCGGACCGTTCCGGCCTGCTGGACGATTATCCCAATGTCGACGGCGTCATTCCGATCACCCACACCTCGGGCTGCGGCATGGCCGGCGACGGCGAGGGCTTCGACATGCTGCGCCGGACGCTTTGGGGCACGGCGGCCAATCCGAACTTCGGCGGCATGATGCTGGTCGGGCTCGGCTGCGAGGTGATCCAGACCGGCCGTTTCGCCAAGGACTATGGCCTGGCCGGCCGCGACGACTTCCAGGCCTTCACCATCCAGGATGTCGGCGGCACGCGAAAGGCGGTCGAGCAGGGACTGGAGCGGCTGAGGGAGCTGCTGCCGCTGGCCAACGCCCACCAACGGGTCGAGGTCCCGGCCAGCGAGATCGTGCTCGGCCTGCAGTGCGGCGGTTCGGACGGCTGGTCCGGCGTCACCTCCAACCCGGCGCTTGGCGACGCCTGCGACCGGCTGACGGCCCTGGGCGCGACGGTGATCCTGTCGGAGACCCCGGAAATCTACGGCGCCGAACACCTGCTCTATGCCCGCTCGGTGTCGCCGGAGGTCACGGCCAGGCTGCGCGCGCGGCTGGACTGGTGGGAGCGCTACACCACGATGCACGGCGCGGAGATGAACAACAATCCCTCGCCCGGCAACAAGGCCGGCGGCCTGACCACCATCCTGGAAAAGTCGCTGGGCGCGGTGGCCAAGAGCGGATCATCGCCGCTGGTCGACGTCATCGAATATGCCGAGCCGCTGCGCACCCGCGGCCTGGTCTTCATGGACAGTCCCGGTTTCGACCCTTGTTCGGCCACAGGCCAGGTCGCCTCCGGCGCCAATGTGATCGCCTTCACCACCGGTCGCGGCTCGGCCTTCGGCTGCAAGCCGTCGCCCTCGATCAAGCTCTCGTCCAATACCGAGATCTACGAGCGGATGAGCGAGGACATCGACATCGATTGCGGCGGCATAGCCAATGGCAAGGCGACCATCGCCGGCAAGGGCGAGGAGATCCTGGGCTATCTGCTCGACATCGCATCCGGCCGGCAAAGCAAGAGCGAGGCCCTGGGCTATGGCGGCGCCGAGTTCGTGCCGTGGCTGATCGGCGCGGTGATGTAGGGGCTCCAAGGGCCCAATTGACGCTTGATTTGAGCTTCGATTGATCACACGAGATCAAAATCGATCATTTGTTCAAGCCGGCCAGGCGCACCGCCCCAGAGCGCGCCGCCTCGGGGGAGTTTCCATGACCCAGATGCTGAGGCCTCCCTTCGTCTGGACGCCGCGCCAGGAGATCGATTCCAGCGGCGGGCGGCGCGTCTATCTGGGTCATGAGGGGCGGCCGTATGAGAAGAACCGCTGGTTCCTGTTCCGCAAGATCGTCGACCTGCCGGCCCAGCCTGACGCGGCGCCGGTCTCGATCACCGTCGACGGCCGCTACATCCTCTACGTGAATGGTTCGCGGATCGGGCGGGGGCCGGTGCGGTGCAGCCCGCTCTATCAGCGCTATGACGATTACGATCTGACGGGCGTGCTGCACGCCGGGCGCAACGTCGTCGCCGTCCTGGTCCACACCTATGGGACCGACACCGCCTTCTACGAGACGGTCAAGGGCATGTGGCACCCGACCTTCGGCGACGGCGGCCTCTGGGTCGATGGCGCGGTGGATGTGGGCGGCGAGAGGCTCGCCCTCAATACCGAGACCGGCTGGCGCTGCATCCAGAGCCAAGCCTGGACCCAGGACGTTCCGCAATCCAACCATTCGCTCGGCTTCATCGAGGATCTGGACGCCGAAAAGTTGGATGACGCGTGGCTGTCGGCGTCGTTCGATGACAGCGATTGGGATGAAGCGCGGCCGTTGGTGTCGGGCGGCGGAGGCCCGGAGGCCACCTATGGAGGCCTTCTCCAGCGGCCTTTCCCGACCCTGCTGCCGCGCGGCATCCCCATGCTTGAGGAGCGGCTCGAAGCGGCCAAGCGCATCGTCTGGATCAAGGGCTTGCAACCCGATCCCGAGCTCGACTTCTGGCGCCGGTCTTACGAAGAGCCGCTGGTCGAGGCGCCGGACAACGCGGTGACGCGGGCGGACGACTTGCTGAAGCTGGAGGGTGGCCAGACGGTGGTGCGCACCGCGCCCGGCCGTGACGTCTCCATCCTGCTCGACTTCGGTCGCATCATGACCGGACGGCCGCGCATCGAGATCGAGGCCCGCGGCGGCGAGATCGTCGAGATCGCCTGCGCCGAGAGCCTGCCCGGCGAGTGGGGCACGGATGGCCCCGCGCCCGACGCCCGGATCAAGCCCAAGCCCTGGCTGGGCTCAGACGCACACCTCTGCCGCTATCGCGCCAAGGCGGGCGTGCAGACCTTCGAGCGCTTCGAATGGTGCGCCATCCGCTGGGTGCAGCTCACCATCCGCAATGCGCCCCAAGGCCTGGTCATCCGCGGCTTTGGCGCCAACCTGGCCAACTATCCGGTGGAAGAGCGCGGGCGCTTCCAGTCCTCGGACGATTTCCTGAACCAGCTCTGGGCGACCGGCGCCTACACCTTGCGTCAATGCATGCACGACGCCTGGGAGGACTGCCCCAGCCGCGAACAGCGCCAGTGGCTAGGCGATGTGACGGTGGAGAACCTGGTCGGCCACGCCGCCTTCGGGCCGTGCGTCGCGCCGCTGAACGCCAAATACCTCGCCCAGGTGGCGGAGAGCCAGCGGCCGGACGGCCTCACCCAGATGTTCGCTCCGGGCGACCACCGCACCAACGGCCTTTTGATCCCCGACTGGACCCTGCAGTGGATCCTGACCGCCGGCGACCACCTCGACTATACGGGCGACCTGGAGACCGTCGAGGCGGTCTTCCCGTCGATCCTGAAGGCCCTGGCATGGTTCGAGCGGCTGATCGGGCCGTCGGGCCTGGTCGCCGACATGCCCTATTGGCACTTCATGGACTGGGCCGGGGTCGGTCGCGAAGGCGAGGCCGGGGCCCTGAACGCCCAACTTGCCGGGTCCTTCCGTGTCGCGGCCAAACTGGCGCGCGCGCTCGGCTGGGAGCGCGCCGCCGAGCGCTGCGCCGCCAGGGCCCATTCCCTTGCCCGCGCGCTGAACGGGCGGCACTGGGACGACCGTCGTGGCGCCTATGTCGACATCGTCGATCCGGTCTCCGGCGCCCAGGACCTGCGCATGTCGCAGCACGCCAATGCCGCGATGGCGCTCTGGGGCGAGGCGCCGGCCGATCGCATCCGCCGGGCGCTGGACCGCATCAGCGACTCCAGCCGGTTGACCTTCACGCCTGGCCCGCCGATCGCACCGCATGGCCAGACGCTGGAGCCCGAGGGCGGCGTGGTGCTGGCCAACACCTTCTACAGCCACTTCGTCTATGAGGCCCTTGGCCAGCACGGCCGCTTCGGCGAGGCGCTGCGGCTGATGCACGAGCGGTTCGGGCCGATGTTGGCGCGCGGCGCGACCACGCTCTGGGAAAGCTTCGAGCCCACCGCCAGCCTGTGCCACGGCTTCTCCGCCTCGCCGACGCACCAACTTTCCCGAAGGATGCTTGGCGTCTCGCCGGGCCAGCCGGGTTTCGCCGAGATCAGCGTTGCGCCCGACCTGGCCGGCCTGGATCACGCCGAGGGTGTGGTTCCAACCGCGCGCGGCGATGTCGAGGTCAGGCTGGAGCGCGACGGCGACGGCTTTGTCGCCCAGGTTCGCACCCCCGCCGGCGTGCCCACCCAACTGCGCGCCGCGCCCGGGCTGAAGGCGGCCGGAGCGACCAAGGCTACCGGAGTCGGCGCCTGGGAGGCCCGCTTCATTCGCGCCGGTTGAAACCGCCCCGCCGCTGGCCCTATCCTAAGGGCCAAAGCGCAGAAAAGCTGGAGGACGTCCCGTGGCCTACGTGCAGGACCAGATCGTTCACGACGCCGACTCCCACCTGATGGAGTTGCCGGACTGCCTCGATCCCTATTTCGCCGCCAAGATGCTGGCGCGCTACCACGCCCTGCCCATCTACAAGCACAAGCTGGGCAAGCCCGGCTGGGCCGAGGCCGCGCGCCGCCAGCACGAGGACCCGGACTTCCGCGCCGGGGCGGAGGAAAACATCCTGCTGCGCAAGAACCAGGCGGCGCTTGGCGCCTTCCGCTCCGACGACCGCCCGAAAGCCATCGACTATCTGGGCTTCGCCAGCCAGCTGGTCTTCACCACCTTCTGCCTTGGCAATTTCCAGCTCGAATACGGCGATGACGTCGACCTGGCCTATGCCGCCGCCACCGCGCACAACCGGATGATGACCGACTTCTGTTCGGTGGACCGGCGGCTGCTGGCCACCGGCTATGTGCCGCTGATGGATTTCGAACGCGCCGCCCAGGCCACGAAAGAGGCCATCGAATTGGGCGCCAAGGCCATCCTGATCGCCTCGCGCTGCCCCAAGGGCCACTCGCCCAGCCACATCGGCTTCGATCCGGTCTGGGCCCAGGCGCACGAGGCCGGCCTGCCGATCCTGTTCCACGTCGGCGGCGAGGAGAAGCTGAACCCCGACTATTTCGAAAACGGGCTGCCGCGGGTGAAGGACTTCCACGGCGGCGAGGAGAACTTCACCTCGGTCTCCTTCATGCCCATCCCCAATTCGGTGATGCAGACCCTGGCCTGCCTGATCATCGACGGGGTGATGGATCGGTTTCCGAAGCTGAAGTTCGGCGCCATCGAGCTGGGCGCCTCCTGGGTGCCGAGCTGGATGCGGTTTATGGATTCCTCGCACCAGGCCTTCTTCAAGAACGAGGAGCGGCTGCACCGGCTCTCGGCCGCGCCCAGCGAGATCGTCCGCCGCCAGGTGCGCGTGACCCCCTATCCGCACGAGGATGCCGGCTGGATCATCGCCAACTCCGGCGACGACATCTGTCTCTTCTCGTCGGATTTTCCGCACGTCGAGGGCGGCCGCAATCCGCTGAAGCGCTTCAACGATTCGCTGGCCGGCACGCCCCAGCCGGCGGTGGATCGCTTCTACCGCGAAAACTTCATCGACCTGATGGGCCGAGGTCTGGCGGCCGATCTCCGGCGCCCGGCGCATCTGGTCGCGGCCTGAAACACCTCTCCTGGAAGGGGAGAGGGAGGGGGCCGCGCCGAAGGCAGCGGGAGGGTGAGGGGTTACGGCCTCTCAGATTCATCCTGAAACGGCGTACGCCCTCATCCTCCCACGCGCGAGGCGCGTGGGCCCTCCTTCTCCCCACGGGAGAAGTCTGGAGACGACCGCCGAATGTCTGCTGACGACTCCTTTGGCGAATACGACTTCATCATTGTTGGCGCCGGCTCGGCGGGGTGCGTGCTGGCCAATCGGTTGAGCGCCGATCCGCGCCATCGGGTGCTGCTACTCGAGGCCGGGGGGCATGACCGGCTGTTCTGGGTGCATGTGCCGATCGGCTATCTCTATACCCAAGGCAAGCCGCGCACCGACTGGTGCTTCTCGACCGTCGAAGAGGCCGGGCTCGGCGGCCGGGCGCTGAAATATCCGCGCGGCAAGCTGCTGGGCGGCTCGTCCTCGATCAATGGCATGATCTACATGCGCGGCCAGGCGGCCGATTACGACCATTGGCGCCAGCTCGGCCTGAGCGGCTGGGGCTGGGACGACGTGCTGCCGCTCTTTCGCCGATCCGAGGACTATTACGGTGGCGAAGACGAGATGCATGGCGCGGGCGGGCCGTTAAAGGTGGCGCGCCAGCGGCTGAGTTGGCCGATCCTCGACGCGTTCCGCGACGCGGCCGAACAGTGTGGGGTGCCGAAGACCGCCGACTTCAATCGCGGCGACAATTTCGGCAGCGCCCTGTTCGATGTGAACCAGTATGGCGGCCTGCGCTGGAGCGCGGCGCGCGGATTCCTAAGGCCGGTCATCAAGCGTCCCAATCTGAGGGTTGTGACCGGCGCGCAAGTCGAGTGCGTCCTGCTGGATCAGGGCAGCGCGCGCGGCGTGCGTTTCCGCCTGAACGGCCGCGTCGTCGAAGCGAGCGCCAAGGCCGAGGTGATCCTGGCCGCCGGCGCGATCGGCTCGCCGCACCTCCTGCAGCTCAGCGGGATCGGGCCGGGCGCGCTCCTGCAGCGCCATGGCGTCGCGGTTGTGAAGGACGCGCCAGGCGTCGGCGCCAACCTGCAGGACCATCTGCAGATCCGCACCGTCTACAAGACCTCGGGCGGCACGCTGAACAGCCGCGCCGCCAGCCTGTTCGGCAAGGCGATGATCGGGCTGGAATACGGTCTTTTCCGCACCGGCCCGATGTCGATGGCGCCGAGCCAGCTTGGCATGTTCGCCTATTCGTCGGACCGGCACGTGACGCCGAACCTGGAATATCACGTCCAGCCGCTCAGCCTCGACGCCTTCGGCGAGCCCCTGCACACCTTCGACGCCCTGACCGCCTCGGTCTGCAACATCCGGCCGCGTAGCCGAGGCGATGTGACCCTGCTCAGCCCCGATGCGCGCGTGGCGCCGGCGATCCGGCCCAACTATCTGGCTAACCCGGCCGACCAGGCCGTGGCCCTGGAGGCCATCGCTCTGACCCGCCGCATTTGCGCCGCGCCGGGTCTGATGGATTATCATCCGGATGAATATCGCCCCGGTGCCGCAGTGACCGACCCGGCCGAACTGCTGGCCGCCATCGGCCGCATCGCCACCACCATCTTCCATCCGGTCGGCACCTGCCGCATGGGCGTGGACGACGACGCGGTGGTGGACGGCGCGCTGCGGATGCGCGGCTTTACGGGCCTGCGCGTCGCCGACGCCTCGGTCATGCCGACCATCACCTCGGGCAACACCAACGCGCCAACGGTCATGATAGCGGAGAAGGCGGCGGAGATGGTCCTGGCAGTCTGAACGCCGTTCACATAAAACTTGCGAGCTTCCCGTCCTCGCGGCATCCTCCCAATCTCTTCAAGGAGCGCTCGAGATGGCCGACGGAAACATCACCAAGGACAAGATGTATGGCGCGGTGGCGCCGGACGACTTCGAGTCCATGCTGGAGCTGGATCGCTACAACGCGCGCTCGACGGCCTTCGACAAGATCATCTCGGCCACCCACGACCACTTCTGGGACCCGCTCGACAAGAAGTACATCGACTTCGACGAGCCCTTCGACATGGAAAATGTCGCCATGGTTCCGGAAGAGCAGAACGGCATATTGAAGCTGCCTTACGTGGCCGAGAAGCTGGCCGATCCGAAGGAAAAGGTCCGCTTCATCAACTACATGCAGCTGTGGAACTTCTCCTCCATCCTGCATGGCGAACAGGGCGCGCTGAACCTCTCGGCCTCGCTCTGCCACGTGCTGTATGACCAGGGCGCGCAGGAATACGCCGCCAACCAGACACGCGAAGAGGCCCGCCACGTCACCGCCTTCGCCAAGTATATCAAGTCCCGCTGGGGCCGGCCGGTGCCGTGCGGCGCGGCGTTGAAGCAGCTCCTGGTCGAGATCATCGAGGCGCCGGAGGTCTATAAGAAGATCATCGGCATGCAGATGCTGGTCGAGGGCCTGGCCATGGGCGCCTTCGCCACCTTCTATCAAAAGCTGAACGATCCGCTCGGCCGCAAGCTGATGCAGCTGGTGATGACCGACGAGGCCTTCCACCACAAGTTCGGCAAGATCTGGGCCGACCGCACCATTCCCAAGCTCAGCGAATCCGAGCGCAACATGGTTGAGGACTGGTCGGCCCATTGCGCCCAGAGCCTGTTGTTCAACCAGGGCTCTCCGGTGCAGCAACAGGCGATCTTCAGCGAGTTCGATCTCGATCCGGAGCGGGTGATGGCCGACATGGTGGAGCGTCGCAAGCATCGCGATCCGACCATGCGCTTCCGCGGCGAGACCAATATCTTCCGGGTGCTGATCAAGACGCTGCTGAACGCGGGCCTGATCACCAATCGGACGATGAGCTTCTATGCGGCCTATGTCGACATGGATGAACTGCGCGCCGAAGGCGACCGGATGGTCGGCGACGACATCGCCGAGGACGGGATCCGCTATCTGCAGGCGATCAATTTTAAGGACCGCGCCAAGGTCGATCTCGTCGCCGCCGAGTAGAGTAATCTAACCGATGAAAACCCGCGCCGCGGTCGCCTTCGAGGCCGCCAAGCCGCTTGAGATCGTCGAACTCGACCTTGACGGCCCGCGCGCCGGCGAGGTCCTGGTTGAGATCAAGGCCACCGGAATCTGCCACACCGACGACTATACCTTGTCGGGCCTGGATTCGGAGGGCCTGTTTCCCTCCGTGCTCGGTCATGAGGGCGCCGGCGTGGTGGTCGAAGTCGGCGCTGGCGTTACTTCGGTCAAGCCCGGCGACCACGTCATTCCGCTGTACACACCGGAATGTCGACAGTGCAAGTCCTGTTTGTCGAGGAAAACCAATCTGTGTACGGCGATACGCGCCACCCAGGGTCGCGGCGTCATGCCGGACGGGACCTCGCGGTTTTCGTACAAGGGCCAGACCGTCCATCACTATATGGGCTGCTCGACCTTTTCGAACTTCACCGTCCTGCCCGAGATCGCCGTGGCCAAGGTCCGTGACGACGCTCCCTTCGACAAGATCTGCTACATCGGCTGCGGCGTCACCACCGGCGTCGGCGCGGTGATCAACACCGCCAAGGTCGAGCCTGGCGCCAACGCTGTGGTCTTCGGCCTGGGCGGCATCGGGCTGAATGTGGTCCAGGGTCTGCGTCTAGCCGGCGCCGACATGATCGTCGGCGTCGATCTGAACCCGGATCGAAGGGCCTGGGGCGAGCGGTTCGGCATGACCCATTTCGTCAACCCGAAGGACATCGCCGGCGACGTGGTGGCGCATCTGGTCGAGCTGACCGGTGGCGGAGCCGACTACACCTTCGACTGCACCGGCAATGTGACGGTGATGCGCCAAGCGCTGGAGGCCTGCCACCGCGGCTGGGGCGAGAGCGTGGTCATCGGGGTCGCGCCCGCTGGCGCCGAGATCGCCACACGGCCATTCCAGCTGGTCACCGGCCGGGTCTGGCGCGGCACCGCCTTCGGCGGGGCGCGCGGCCGCACCGACGTTCCGAAGATCGTCGACTGGTACATGGGCGGCAAGATCGAGATCGACCCGATGATCACCCATACCCTGACGCTGGAGCGCATCAACGAGGCTTTCGAGCTGATGCACAGCGGCGAGAGCATCCGCTCGGTGGTGGTTTACTAGGCTCTATTTGTTGGCCGGAGCCGCCGCGGCGGGCGCGGCCGGGGCCGGAGCCCCAGACCGGGCCGCGCGCGCGGCGATGGCAGCCTTGCAGCCGGTGGAAAGCTGGTCGGCGTGGGTCTTCAAGCAGCTGCGGATTTGGCTGCGATCGACGTCGGCGCAGAACTGCTGGATGTCCGCCGCACAGGCCGCGCGGATGGACGGACGGCCCGAAGCGCCGCCGCCGCGATGACAGCCCGCGATGCTGACGGCGATGGTCAGAACGGCGACGCTGGTGATCAGGGATTTCATCTCGTTTCCTCGCTCTTATCGGTTTTCAGCTCAGGCCCAAGCGTATCCCAGAGCTCGATCGAGCCCGGCGGCTTTGGCGGGGGTTCGCACCGAGATCGACCCAATGTGCCGGCGGACTTCAGATCCAGCACACTAGGCGGCGTTGGAGCGGTCGGCGGCCCTGGCCAGGGTCTTGGTCAGGCGCACGACCGCGCGGCGAACCTCGGGATCGGCGATCTTGGCGAAGGCGTCCAGAAGGTCGAAGGCGCCGGGCATGGCCAGGTGGCGGAACATTGGCTTTTCGGCCCGCGCCCCGTCTTCGCCGACCAGGGCGGCCACCGAGGTGTCAAGCGCGCCTGCGACCCTGACCAGGGTCGAGGCCGAGACGCGGTTATCGCCGCGCTCGTACTTCTGCACCTGCTGAAAGGTCAGCCCGAGCGCGGTGGCCAGCTTGGTCTGGCTCAGGCCTAGAAAGACCCGCCTGGCGCGAATGCGCGCGCCAACGTCGATGTCGATCGGATCCGGCGTCGCGGTCATGCGGCCTCGCTCGCGGGTGGAAGCGGCCCGTCCATTGAGACGGACGACTCAACCCTATGCGGGGCCGGCAAGCTCTGCAACGTGACGCAGCGTCAAGCCTGAACCAGCCGCAAACCGCGCCGGTGGTCGATCAACTCGTCGACCCGGCGAATCTGCACGAAAGGGGCGACCAGGGCGCGGGTGACGGTCTCGATCGCCTCCAGGCCCGAAGCGTTGGCCGCGTCCTGGCGAAAGGTATCTCCAATCAGGGTCACGGCGATGTCGTGGTCGTAAGCCGACAGCGCTGTGCCCAGCGAGGTCGAGGACAGTGACAGGCTCAGGATCACCAGCTCCAGCTCAGGCCCCTCCTTGATCGAGCGCCGGAACACGCGGTTGGAAAAGGCCGAGGCGCCGGTGCGGTAATAGACCGGCTCGCTGGGCAGCGGCTCCAGCCCGGTCAGCGGCTTGGTCGATCGGCCGGCCGTGTGCGGATAGACGTGACTCATCGTCCAGCCGGAGGTGCGGGCGTAGGTCAGCAGGCGGCGGCATCTGTCGATGCGCGTCTGCGTCTCCGCCGGCGGCGGTTCGGGCTGCTGGACGAGATCGAGGCAGACCAGATGGCGCGCCGCCTGCGCCTGGCCGGATCGGACATGAAACATGATGGGTTACGCGCAGGCCTGTTCAGGGGGGCGGATGGCCGATCGATCGAGCACGCCCGGACGGTCCCACTCGCCTTCCGGCCGCAGCAGGACGAACGGATCGGCGTCGATGGTGACGGCGTCCTTCGGGGGAGTGAGGGTGAACTCCATCTCGACATAGTCGTAGTCGGAGAAGGAGAAGGTCGGGCGGCCGGGACGCACCCAGCCGCCGAAATGGCGCTTCCAGAACGGCGTCAACCGCATCTGGGCGTGGCCCATCAGCGTGCGATAGCCCTTGGCCTCGGCCAGGTCGAACGCCGCCCGCGCCAGCAGCATCAGGCCCGGTCCGCCGCGATATTCCTTGCGGATGGCCAGCCGCTCCAGCTTGGCGAAATCGGCGAACCAGCGCATCCGCACCACCCCGACGGGCTCAGTCCCAGCGCGCAGCATCAGGTGGGTGGCGCCGGCGAAATCGTTGCCGTCGAACTCTTCGTCATACGGACAGACCTGCTCGCCCATATAGACCAGCGCGCGCACCGCCATGACCTGGGCCATGTCGTTCAGCGTGCGGGCGACGCTCACCCGCATTGAAGGCGCGGGCGCCCGCGCCGGCCGCTGGGCCAACAGCGGTTTGACCAGGGCGTTCATGCGGCGACGGCCGGCAGGCGCTGATTGAGCGGTTCGATCCAGAGCAGGTCCGAAGTCGAACCGGGCACTGGCTTGAATCCTATCCGCTCGACGACCAGCCGGCGTCCCGCCTCGGTCGCCACCCTGCCGAAGAAGGCAAGATGGGGAATTGAGTCGCGGACCATGATCCCAAGCGCGTCCATCATTCGCTTGGCCGCCGGATGGTTGGAGGCGGCGATGCCCCAGGCATAGACGCCCGCCGGCTCATGGTCGCGACGCGCGACGTGGCCGACGGCGGGCTCGAGGGCGTCGAAGTCATCGGCGCAAACCGCCTTGAGGCCGCGCTCGCTCAGCAGCACGAGGGCGACCACACCCGTCAGCTCGCCGTTTTCCCGATACACGAACAGTCCCGAACCGGTCCGGACATGAACCCGGCCAAGCGCGTGAGCAGAGGCTATCTTTCCGCCGATCAATCGCTCGGCAAAGGCATGCGCCTCAACGAGTTCACGGGGTTCGGCCGGCAAGATTTCGAGTCCGGTGAAGGCGGCGCGAATGGACGCCACGGTCGGCGATAGCTTAGTCTCGGATTTGGGGCCGCTGTGTCGCATCGATCTCGCTCTTGCTTGCTAGGATCGATCGTTTCGTAGAACTTGTATTGCGGGGACAGGACCCGCGAAGATTGCTAGAGGGTCTTGCGTTTTTGAGAGGTCGACGGTGATGGCGCAGGTTGTCAGGCAGAAGGCTGACTGGTCGGACGTCAGGGTGTTCTGGGCCGTGGCGGAGCTCGGCAGCTTCGGCGCCGCGGCGCGCGCCCTGAAGCTGGGTTTGACCACGGTGACACGGACGGTGGATCGGCTCGAAAGCCGGCTCAACGCCAAACTGCTTACACGCGGCCCGCAGGGGGTGACTCTGACCGAAGCAGGCGCCATGGCCTATGACCGGGCCTTGTCGATGGAGCGGGTGGCCGAACAGCTCGAGCGCGAGATTCTCGATCGCGAGAAGGCCCCTGAAGGTCAGGTCAAGCTCACCGCTCCGGACGGAATCGCGGGGCTCTTCCTCGCTCCGCTCATGCCCGAATTCATTCGGGCGAACCCGAAGATCAATCTGGTGGTTGACTGCAATCTCTGGCCGGACCGCCCCTTGCAAGGCGAGGCGGACGTCGCCCTGACCTTTCAGGAGCCGAGCCATCCTGACATGGTCGCCACGCCGCTGGCGCACTTCCACTATGCCCTGCTCGCCGCCCGCGACTATCTCGATCTCTATGGAATGCCGAAGTCCGAGTCGGAGCTGCTAGCCCACCCTTATGTGCATCACGTGGCGCAATCGCACCACAAGGAGACCTGGAAGCCGGCCTATGGCGCCCTTGTCGAGTTGATCCAGAAGCGGATCGAGACCAATTCCAGCGCCGTCTCCTTCGCGGCGGTGAAGCAGGGCGCGGGCATCGGCCTCATGCCCACAGCGGCCCTGGCGATCGATCCGTCCCTGGTCATGATCGAGACCCCTGACCATCCTGCGCTGCGGCTTTGGATGGTGCATCACCGGGAGACAGGGCGCTCCGCGCGCGTGCGCCGGGTGATCGACTGGTTGAAGGACGTCTTCAATCCGAAGGTCATGCCCTGGTACCGCGCCGAGTTCGTCCACCCGCGCGAATTCGCACCCTATCTGGATATCGACGCCACTCAGCCCGCGCCGATCGCGGCCGTGGCGCCGATCCGTCGTCGGCGTCCCGTCCCGTCGAGTTGACCCTCAGCCGCTGTTGCGCAGGCCGGCCGAGACCCCGTTGATCGACATGTGGATGCCGCGGCGCAGGTCGTCATCGGCCTCGCCGGCCCGGTGGCGGCGTAAGAGTTCGACCTGCAGCACGTTCAGCGGGTCGATGTAAGGCAACCGCAGCCGGATCGACTGGGCCAGCCGCTCGTCGTGTTGCAGCAGTTCCGACTGACCGGTGATGGCCAGCACCGCGTCGCGGCAGGCGGTCCATTCGGCTTGCAGGCGCGCGAACACCGACTGGGCCAGGTCGCGGTCCTTGACCAGGCCGGCATAGCGGTGGGCGATGCCCAGGTTCGACTTGGCCAGCACCATCTCCATGTTGGCGACGGTGGCGCGGAAGAAGGGCGAGGCGGCGTGCAGGCGCTTCAGGCCGTCGAGGCCGCCGTGCCTGGCCAGCTGGCCGCTGGTCGCCGCCGCGCCGAACCCGTACCAGCCGGGCAGCATGACGCGCGATTGCGACCAGGAGAACACCCACGGAATGGCGCGCAGGTCGGCGATGCGGCTGGAGGCCGTGCGCGAGGCCGGCCGCGAGCCGATCTTCAGGTCGGCGATCTCGCTGACCGGGGTCGACTGGCGGAAATAGTCTTCGAAGCCGGGGGTCTCATAGACGAGACCCCGGTATGCCGTCCGCGCGGCCGCGCTCATGACCGCCAGCGCCTCGCCGAATTCGCCGTCGGCGGCATCGGGGGCATGGTCCAGCCCGGCCAGCAGGGTGGCCGCGGCGATGGTCTCCAGGCTGATCAGGCCGCCCAGCGGGTGGCCGTACTTGCTCGCCACCACCTCGCCCTGTTCGGTGATGCGGATACCGCGCGCCACGGCGCCCTTCGGCAGGGCCTGGATCGCCTCGAAACTCGATCCGCCGCCGCGCCCCACAGCGCCGCCGCGGCCGTGGAAGAAGCGCAAGCTCACGCCGCGCGCATGGCCAAGCGCAATCAGCCGCCCGATGGCCGAGCGCGTCTCCCAGTTGGAGGTGACGTAGCCGCCGTCCTTGTTGGAGTCGGAATAGCCGATCATCACCTCTTGCAGATTGTCCTGGGCGGCGATGATCGCCCGGGCGATCGGCAGGTCGAGATAGGCCGCCATGGTCGCGTCGCTGGCGTGCAGGTCCTCGATGGTCTCGAACAGCGGCACGATGCGTAAGCCCGAGGCGGGCGCCTCGCCAGGGGTGAACAGGCCCGCCTCCTTGAGCAGGATGGCCACTTCCAGCATGTCCGACGGGCTGGTCGCCTTGGAGATCACATAGTTGGCGATCGCGCCCGGCCCGAAGCGCCCGCGCAACCGCGCCGCGGCATCCACCACGCCAAGCTCGCTCGCCGTCTCGGCCGAATAGTCGCGATAGGGCGAGCGCAGCAGGCGTGGGCTGGCCAGTTCGACGCAAAGCAGCTCGATCCGTTTGGCCTCGCCAAGGCGCGCATAGTCCTGGGCGACGTCCGACTTGGCCAGCAGCTCTGTGACCACCCGCTCGTGGACGTCGGAATTTTGCCTGAGGTCGACAACGGCCAGGTGAAAGCCGAAGGCCTCGATCGCCTCGCGCACGTCGAGCAACCGCCCGTCGGCGATGTCGGCGGCGCCGTTGGCCTTCAGCGACTCGGCCACGACCTCGAGGTCGGCAGCCAGCGCGCGGGGGGTCTCGTAGGCGTCCAGGACCACGCTTGGCGGTCGCACCGGCCCGCGTCCAAGGATGGCGCTACGCGTCGCCGCCAGCCGGGCGTAGCAGCCGACCAGGGCGCGGCGGTAGGGCTCGTCCCCGCGTTGCGGATTGTCGTCGCCGCTGGCGGTGGCCAGCGCGGCCAGGTTGTCGCTGACGCCGGTGAATTCGTCGGCCAGCGAAAGCTCGCCGCCGAGGGCGTGCACCTGCTGCAGATACCAGTCGATCGCCGCCTCGCCCTGGCGGGTGAGCGCATAGTCCAGGGTCTGGGCGCCGACGAATGGATTGCCGTCGCGGTCGCCGCCGACCCAGGACCCCACCTGCATGCAGGCGCCCGACTCCACGCCGGTCAGCCTGGCCAGCCGGCGTTTCAGGGCTGGGACCTCGGGCAGGAAGGTGCCGGCGAAGATCGAGACCGCGTTGTCGATCTCGTCGCTGACGTTGATCCTGATCGAGCGCAGCATGCGGGTCTGCCACAGGGTGCGGATCTCGCGTTTGATGGCCGCCTCGACCTCGGCGCTTGGTTCGCCGCGGTCGGCGGCCTCCAGCAGGGCGGTGATGGCGGTCTCGCGGTCGAGAATGCTGGTCCGGCGCACCTCGGTGGGGTGGGCGGTGATCACCGGCGCCAACACCGCGTCCTTCAGGAAGGCCCTGGCGGCGTCCGAGGTCAGATCGAGGCTCTCCCGCACCCGTTCCAGCGGGCTGGGCTCGGCCAGGGCGCGGCGGCGGACCAGATGGTCGTCGCCGATATTGACCAGTTGGGAGAAGAGGGCGAAGCCGCGGATCAGAAAGAGGGTGTCGGCCAGCGAAAGCCCCATCAGCTGGTCGCGCAGGCCGGCGTCGGATTCCCCGCTGCGGTGCTCTTCGACGGAGCGGGCGCGGATCTCCTCGATACGGTCGAAAACCACCTGGCCATGCTGCTCGCGGATCACGTCGCCGAGCAGGCGTCCGAGCAGGCGAACCAGCGTCCGGCTGGCGCGATCGCCGACCGGCGAAGACCGTTCTGAAGCGTGGGCTGTCTTGTCCATCGGTCGGCTCGTGACGCGGGCGCGGGGCCACGGACAGGACTAGCGCGCCGGCCGGCGTCTCGCACGTGCGAAATGACCGCTCGGCGCGGGCTCGATGCCCGTCAGTAGAAGTTGAGCACCACGCTCAGCCGTTCGCCGGCATAGAGCGGCCGGATGCAATGCACCCGGTCGCCGGCGAAGGTGACCAGGGTGTTGGTTGTCGGCTGGACGACGATGGGGTCCGAGAAGTCCGACCCGCTCTTGGCCACCAGCAGGTCGCCGCCCTCGATGGCCTGGGTTCTGGCGTAGAAGACATTGGTGCAGATCGGCGGGTTCGGCTGGCTGGCGGAGGAATCCACATGCGGGTCCTGGTAGGCCGGCGTCTCCGCATCGCCGACCATCCTGACCGGGAAGAGCTGGATCTGCGGCGCGGCGGGGAGCCGGAAGCCGCAGGTCCTGGCCCAGAGTAGCGCGCCCGGCGCGATCGCGTGGCCGATCTCGTCGATCTGCGCCTGAACGGCGATGTCGGCGGCACGGATCTGGGTGGTCTTGCCTCGGCCAAGCAGCCCTAGCGCCTCGGACGACTCCCAGCGCGGGGACAGCCGGTCCAGGCCGCCGAGCAGCTTCAGCAGCGCCGACAGCGAGAGGAAATCCCGACGGATGTGGACGCCGTTGGCGAGCGGTTCGGCCATGGGTCGTGCTGAAGCGGAAAGCGCAGTCCCGGTCAAGCCGGCGTCGCCTAGATCACGATGATTTTGGATTGAAGAATCCAAAATCATAAACGTGATCGATCCCTAAGGATTAGAGCGGGTTGCGGGCGGAAAACCGCTTCGCGCTTTTCCTCAACCCGCTCTAGCCACCCCCGGCCATGGCCATGGTGGCGAACATTCCGATGGCGGCGGCGGCCATGACGGCGGTCGCCAGCCAGCCCGCGATCCTCAAGCCAGGCGACAGGATGAAGTCGCCCATGATCTTCCTGTGGCTGGTCATGTGCATCATCATCACCATCACCGGGACAGCGACCACCCCGTTGATCACCGCGCTCCAGAACAGGGCCTTGATCGGGTCGAGGCCGGAGAAGTTGATCAGACCGCCGACCAGGGTGGCGACCGCGATCACCGCGTAGAAGCGCTTGGCCTTGTTCCACTTGCGGTCAAGGCCGGTTGTCCAGCCGAGCACCTCGCCGACCGCATAGGCCCCCGATCCCGCCAGCACGGGCACGGCCAGGAGCCCGGTGCCGACGATGCCGATCGCGAAGATGAAGAAGACCGGCGGGCCGGCGACCGGCTTGAGCGCCTCGGCCGCCTGGGAGGAGGTCTGGATATTGGTCACACCGTGAGCGTGAAGGGTCGCCGCCGTCGCGATCACGATGAAGAGGGCCACGGCGTTGGACAGCGCCATGCCGAGATAGGTGTCGATGCGGATACGCTTGAACGCCGCCTTCGCCTGGTCAGGCGAGCGCCGCAGAGCCTGGGCCTTGGGATCGTCCTCCACCTCCTCGGCCTCCTCGCTGGCCTGCCAGAAGAAGAGGTAGGGACTGATGGTGGTGCCCAGCACCGCGACCACGACGGTCAGCGTGCCGACGTCGAACTTCATGCTGGGCGCCACGAGATTCCACGCCACGTCGCCCCAGGGCACCTTGACGGCGAAGGCCACGGCGACATAGCTCAGCAGCGACAGCGCCAGCCATTTCAGGATCGAGGCGTAGCGCTTGTAGCTGACGAAGATCTCCAACGCCGTCGACAGCACGGCGAAGACCCCGATCAGCAGCCACAAGGGCCCGCCAATCAAAAGCTTGAGCGCCGCGGCCATGGCGCCAAGGTCGGCGCCGAGATTGATGGTATTGGCCACCAGCAAAAGGCCGATCAGGGTGAAGACCAGGCTTCGCGGATAGGCGCGCTTCAGATTGCCAGCAATGCCGCGACCGGTCACCCGCCCGATCCGCGCGCTGATCTCCTGGATGGCGCACATCAGCGGCCAACTGAACAGCAGCGTCCATTCCAGGCCGTAGCCGTACTGGGCGCCGGCCTGGGAATAGGTGGCGATCCCGCTCGGATCGTCGTCGGAGGCTCCGGTGATCAGGCCCGGCCCGAAAACCCGCAGAAAAGCGAGCGGCCCGCTCCCGGCGGGCGGCTCGTCGTCGGAGTCAAACGGCCCTGGCGCGCCGGATTTTGCAGCGGTTTCGCTCAAGTCGTGACCTTCCGGCGGGCGCGATTGGACCAAAACAACGTGCTTTCGCCCAGTTTGATCCGAATCGCGGCTTGAGCCCCCCGATATTCGGCAAAGCGTGACCAGGACAGGGGTTGCGGCCCCAAACGCGCCATTAATGCAACAGTGTCACGGCTTGTGCCGAATGCGTAGCTTATCGGCGTTCACTTAAGGTTGTTCACATTGACACTCAACGGCCGGTATCGGAAGCAGCGCCTGGCGTTGGTGGTGATTCCGGCAACGCTTGAAAATCACATAGCGGCGTTGTTCGGACGCCTTTTTGGGCAGCAAGCCACGGGTCGATCCCGAAGGGGACGGCGTGTCGGCAGGGAGGGTATTTCGTATGCGTGATACTTCGCAGTTGCGGAGAGTGCTTAGCTTGAGTGCTTCCGTTATCGTCCTTACCGCCATCGCCGCGCCGGCGTTGGCCCAGGCCGCGGCGCCAGCGGCGCCGGCGCCGGCAGAGCCGGCCACTTCCCAAGAAGCGGGCGGCGCCGACGTCATCGTCACCGCCGAACACCGTCAGACCAGATTGCAGAAAGTCCCTGTGGCCGTTTCGGTGTTCACCGGCGCCTCCCGCGACCGGATCGGCATCTCGACGGTGCAGGAAGTGACCAACTTCGCCCCGGGCTTCGTTTATGACCCGGGCAATGTGCACGCCTATATCCGCGGCGTCGGCCGTCAGTCGATCAACCTCACCGACGACGCCCGCGTCGCCACCTACGAAGACGAATTCTACGTCTATTCGCCCTACGGCCTCGACAAGTCGTCGCTGTTCCTGAGCCAGGAGCAGATCGAGCGCGGGCCGCAGAACGTCGGTGGCCGCGAGGCCGCCGCCGGTTCGATCGACTCGATCGACATTCGCCCGACCGACACGCCCTATGCGGAAGTCCGCGGCACGGTCAGCAACTACGAGCACTATGAAGTCGAAGGCGCGGTCTCCGGTCAGGTGCTTCCGGGCCTCGACCTGCGTCTGGCTGGTTACGACAACAATCAGAACCGCGGCTACCAGAAGAACCTCTACGGCAATCTGCCCACCGAAGATGGCGAGATCCACGAGTGGTATATCGAAGGCCAGGCCGACCTGAAGATCGGCTCCAACGCCGACCTCTGGGGTCGCGTCTTCGTCTCCAACTGGAACAACCGCGGCGACGCCGGCGCCCGAAACGGCATCGTGCCCGGCAGCTGGGACGAGACAAACCTCACCGACTCCAACCTCTATCCCGGCGCCAGCCTGTTCGTGAACTCCAACTATGGCTACACCGCCCTCTCGCCGGCAGCGGCGGCGGGCCGTGCGCCCGGCGATCCGCAGGCGATCAGCGCTACGCTGGGCACGCCGGGGATCTTTAACAATCCGACCCAGCGGACCCCGGCGACCAACTTCGCCAACCCCATCCCGCGCGTAAACACGCTGCGGGACTACGACAACGCCAACTACATCTTCACCTACCACTTCCCGAACATGGACTTCAAATATATCGGGGGATATCAGCAGTATAACTATACGCTGAACTATGGCGACGAAGACTCGAATGTCTCGAGGTTCACCCTGCCGGGCAGTGGGCCGACCAATCGGCTGGTCATCAACCCGACGGTCGATCTGAACTATGTCGAGAACGACGCCTTCGGCAGCCAGGAAGTCTCGCTGCAGTCGACAGACTCCAATCCGCTGCAGTGGACCATCGGCGGCTTCTACTTCCGCCAGCATTACAGCAACCCGATCAACACGAGGGCGCTGGGCCAGTCTCAGTTGGCCAATCCCATCACGCTGAACAGCCTGGCGGCGGCGGGCTTCAACCCACTGGGCGCGACAGCGGCTGCGCCGAACCCGCTGCGCAACCTGTTCGTCCAGAACTACACCTTCAACTCGCAGGACGAGTCGGGCTACGCACAGGTCTCCTACAAGCTCACCGATGACTTCAAGATCGTCGGCAACGTCCGCTATACGGCGGACCAGAAGTGGGGGACCGAGGCGGACCGCGATGTCGCGTTCAACTCGACCTTCATCGACCTCTATCAGGGCGCGTTCGGCGCCTTCACGCCGTCCGTGGACGAAACGACCGCCGCGACCTGCCTGAGCGGCAACGCCCAAAACTGTAATGGCGGCCCGCTTGCCAAGGGCGTCAAAACCATGGGCGTGATCAGCCCGGTCACCGGCCTCGCCACCCGCTCGCTGTCTGGGTCTTCGGACGCGGTCACCGGCGGCGCCGGCCTCGAATGGACACCGACCAGGGACATCTTCGTCTATGCCCGTTACGGTCACGGCTACGAAGGCGTGTCCTTCAACGCCGGTCCGGTGAGCAGCGGACCCGAAGTGGCGCCGGAGTACATCAACTCCTACGAAGTCGGCTACAAGCAGAGCTTCGGGCACACCTTCTCGATCGATATCGCCGCGTTCTACTATGACTACGACGCCATCCAGCTGCCGATCACCGTCTCGGTGAACGGCATTCTCGAAGGTCAGTTCATCAACGCCCCCAAGGCGGAATCGACCGGCGTCGAACTTGAAGGCGTCTGGAACCCGATCCGCGACCTGCTGATCACTGGCACCTACTCGTACGACTACACCGCTATCCTGACCGGCTGCTCGGTGGCCGCGGCGCACCAGGCGGCCTCGACCGGCATCACGCCGGCGGGCAATCTCTGCCTTGTCGATACCCAGGATCCGGCCGCCATCGCGCGCGGCGCGCGTCCGATTGGGGGAACCACCCTGCAAAGCGTGAGCGGCAATCCGCTGCCCAATGCGCCGCGGAACAAGCTCGCCGTCGACGTCGCCTACACCTGGCACTTCGATCCGGGTAATCTGACCCTTGGCGGTTCCTACGTCTGGCGCGATACCCAGGTCGGCAACGTGTTCAACCGCTTCTACAACATCGCGCCGTCCTGGGATGACGTCGATTTCCGGGCGACCTGGAGCGGCGACCACGACCGGTACGAGGTCATCGGCTTCGTGAAGAACGCCTTCAACTCGCTGCAATATAACGTGGGCGCGGCCGGCCAAGGCCTTCTGGGCAATGCCACCTCGCACACCAGCAACGCGGCGGGCCTGGACTATGTCAGCGGCTATGAGCTGGCGCCGCCGCGCACTTTCGGCGTGGAAGTGCGCTACAAGTTCTTCTAGCCTTCGGGCCGGAAGCCAAGTCTCCTGGAAGGGCGCGCCTTGACCGGCGCGCCCTTTTCTTTGCGCTGAGAGACGAGGGACGCGCCCATGCCCGCCCGGGCTGGGGCCGCCATTCGGCCAGACCGGCGAACGGCGAACAGCGAGGCTTGTCAAGCCGCGACAACCCTGACGGCGCAAAACCATTGCGCCAAAGACACAGTCCACAGAAAAGCTCACATTATCGGCGTTCAGTTACAGATGCCCGGTTTACGTTGCGACCCTGTAATGAAACCGTCACCCCAACGTTGGTGGAGTTCCACTAACTCGCGTTTCACGGCGTTGTTCGGGCGTCGTGGGGGCAGCAAGCCGCCGGCCGATCCCATACGGGAAGGTCTGCCGCCAGGGGAGGAAATACCGTATGTCTGACACTTCGCATTTGCGGAGCGTGCTCATTATGGGCGCTTCCGTCGTCGCGCTAGCCGCTACCGCCGCGCCAGCTCTGGCGCAGACGGCGGCCCCCGCCGCGCCGGCCGCCAGTTCGGAAGGGTCGGGTGGGGCTGACGTTATCGTCACCGCCGAACACCGCCAGACCCGCCTGCAAAAGGTCCCGGTTGCCGTCTCGGTGTTCACCAGCGCGTCCCGCGACCGGATCGGCATCTCGACCGTGCAGGACGTCACCAACTTCGCGCCAGGCTTCGTCTATGATCCGGGCAACGTGCACGCCTATATCCGCGGCGTCGGACGCCAGTCGATCAGCGTCACCGACGATTCGCGCGTGACCGCCTACGAAGACGAATTCTTCGTCTATTCGCCCTATCAGCTCGACAAATCGTCGCTGTTCCTGTCGCAGGAGCAGATCGAGCGCGGTCCCCAGAATGTTGGCGGACGTAACGCCGCCGGCGGCTCCATCGACATGATCTCGGTGCGTCCGACCGACACGCCCTACGCCGAGGTGCGCGGCACGGTCGGCAATTACGGGGTCCTGAACGTCGAAGCGGCGGCCTCCGGACCGGTTCTGCCGGGCCTGGACGTGCGCGTCTCCGGCTATGACCACAATCAGAGCATTGGCTATTACAAGAACCTGGCCGGCCCGACAGAGGGCAACGAGCTCCATGAGTATTACATCGAGGGCCAGGCCGATCTGAAGATCGGCGCCAACGCCGATCTATTCGTGCGTGGCTTCTACTCGGGCTGGAACGACCGCGGCGACGCCGGCGCCCGCGGAGGCTATGTGAACGGGCACTACGACGAGACCAACCTGACGGACGCCAACGGCTTCCCCGGCGCCGGGCTGTTCGTGAACCCGAACTACGGCTATTCGAATCCGGCGCTTGGGCTGCCAGCGGCGGCCGGCCGCAATCCCGGCGATATCGCGCCGATCAACACCACCTTCGCGGTTCCCGGCATCTTCGATAATCCGGCGATCGCCAACGGCAATCCCAGTCCGAAGTTCGTCGCCATTCTGCCGCGAACCGTGCATCTGGGCGGGTACAACGGCATCCAGGCCAACTTCATCTACCACTTCCCGACCTTCGACTTTAAGAACATCGTCGGCGAACAGGGTTACAACTACTCGCTGAACTTCTCGGAGCCGGACACCGACGTCACCTCGTTCACCCTTCCCGGAACCGGGCCAACGAACCGGCTTGTCATCAATCCATTGGTCGACCTGATGTATCAGGAATACGACCACTGGGGTTCGGACGAGTTCTCGTTCCAGTCGACCACCGCCAGCCCGTTCCAATGGACGGCGGGCGCCTTCTTCTATCACCAGCAATACGGCAACCCGATTTCGGCCGCGGCGCCCTTCCAGCCTCAGTTCGGCCATCCGATCCTGAGCCTCGCGACCTTTGCGCCCGCCGCCGCCAACCCGCACAACTATCTGTTCTATCAGGGCTACAAGATCAGCGATGACAGCGAGGCGGGCTACGCGCAGGTCTCCTACAAGATCAATGACCAGCTCAAGGTCAGCGGCAACATCCGCTACACGAACGACCACAAGTACGGCAATGAATCAGCCCGCTACGTCGCCTTCAGCAGCGGCCTCATCGATGGATTCTCACCGTTCTTCGGCGCCGCGACGCCGTCCCTGGACGTGACGACTTCTCTGACCTGCCCGACCGGCAATCCGGCGTCCTGCTTCGCCGGGCCTCTCGCCAAGGGCGTCACCAGCATCGGCGTCACGCACGCCAACGGGATCGTCTACCGCAACCTGGGTGACAGTTCGAACGCCGTGACCGGCGGCGCGGGGATCGAGTGGACCCCGACCAACGACATCTTCGTCTATGCCCGCTACGGCCGTGGGTACGAGGATCTGACGTTCAACGCCGGCTACGTCAGCGCAAGTCCCGAAGTGGGGCCCGAGTTCCTCAACTCCTACGAAATCGGCTACAAGCAGAGCTTCGGTCGTACGATCTCGATCGACACGGCGCTCTTCTACTATGACTACCAGAACTTCCAGCTGCCGATCTCCGTCGCCAACGGCGGCGTTACCCAGTCGACCTTCGTCAACGTGCCGAAAGCGCAATCGACCGGGTTTGAGTTCGAGGGCACCTGGACCCCGGTCCAAGACCTGCTCTTCAGCCTGAGCTATTCCTTGGACTACACGCAGGTGCTGACCAATTGCACCGGAACCTTTGTTGGTGCCAATTTCATTCCAAGCAAGGGCGCGTTCTGCGAGGTCGATACCAACGATCCGAATGCGGTGCAGCCGGGCGCCAGGCCGTTCCCTGGGCAGAGCCCGTTGGGCACGCGCGACCAGAGCGTCAAGGGCGACGCCTTGCCCAATGCGCCGCGTAACAAGGTGGCCGTCAGCGGCGCCTACACCTGGCACTTCGATCCCGGCAATCTGACCCTCGCGGGATCCTACTCTTGGCGCGATGTGCAATACGGGACGGTGTTCCGGCGCAACTACGACGCCGCCCCAGCCTGGGATGACTTCGACATCCGCGGGACCTGGTCGGGCGATCACGACAA
The DNA here is from genome assembly GCA_937890965.1 of uncultured Caulobacteraceae bacterium. Lineage (GTDB taxonomy): Bacteria > Pseudomonadota > Alphaproteobacteria > Caulobacterales > Caulobacteraceae > Poindextera. The sequence continues at coordinate 30,993 of CALAEG010000374.1, forward strand.
GTATGAAGTCATCGCCTATGTCAGGAACGTTTTCAACACCGCCCAATACACCAACGGCAGCGGCGGCGCGGGCCTGTTGGGCACCAACAGCACGCACACGACAGTCGCGGCCGGACTCAACGAGGTCAACGTCTACGAACTCGTCGCGCCGCGCACCTTCGGTGTCGAAGTGCGCTACAAGTTCTTCTAGCCTTCGGGCCGGAAGCCAAATCTCAAGGGCGCGCCTTAACCGGCGCGCCCTTTTTCTTTGCGCTAGTCGAACAGGGTCGCGTAGCGCCCCCTCAGGGCCGCCTTCTCCACCTTGCCCATGGCGTTGCGGGGCAGGTCGTCGACAAACATCACCCGCTTGGGCGTCTTGAATGCGGCCAGCCGCTCGCGGCAGGCGCCGATGATGTCCGTCTCGTCGCCCGCGCCGGCGATCACCGCGACCACCGCCTCGCCGAAATCCGCATGCGGAACGCCGATGACGGCGCTTTCGGTCACGCCGGCAAGCTCGTCGAGCACCAGCTCGATCTCCTTGGGATAGACGTTCAGCCCGCCGGAAATGATCAGGTCGTTGGCGCGGCCGGACAGCCACAGCCGCCCCTCCGCATCCAGCCGGCCGACATCGCCGGTGATGAAAAAGCCGTCGGCGGTAAAGGCCTGGGCGGTCTTTTCCGCGTTGCGCCAATAGCCGGATGTGACGCTGGGGCCGGTGATCTCGACCACGCCGGTCCGGGCGCCGCCAGCGATGCGCAAGGCCACGCCAGGCAGGGGAAAACCGACGCTGCCGGCCAGACGCTCGCCCTGAAGCGGGTTGGTGGTGATCATCTGAGCCTCGCTCATGCCGTAGCGCTCGAGGATGCGTTGGCCGGTGCGCGCCTCGAAAGGGTCGAATGGGCTCTCAAGAAGCGGCGCGGAACCGGAGATGAACAGGCGCATATGCGCGGCCGCCTCGGCCGTAAAGCGTGGGTCGGCGAGCAGGCGGCCGTAAAAGGTCGGCACCCCCATCATTACCGTGGCCCTGGGCAGGGCGGTCAGGACCGCGTCCTCCTCGAAGCGGGGCAGCCACAACATCGGCGCGCCGCTGAGCAACGCGCAATGGATGGCGACGAACAGTCCGTGCACGTGGAATATCGGCAGAGCATGCAGAAGCACGTCGCCGCCGGAAAAGCCCCAGGCGGTCTGCAGGGCCAGCGCGTTGGACGCCAGGTTGTGATGGCTGAGCATGGCGCCCTTGGCGCGCCCGGTCGTGCCGCTGGTATAGACCAGGGCGGCAAGGGCGCCTGGCTGGCTGTCGTGAATGATGGTTCGTGGGCTGAACGCCTCGGCTTCGCGCGCCAGTTCGCCCGCCTCGGTGACGAAGAGCGCCGGTTCGGCGTCCTGGCGAAAATAGGCGATCTCCGACGCCGTATAGGCGGGGTTGAGCGGCAGGAAGACCGCCCCGATCTGTAAGCTCGCCAGATAGAGCATCAGGCCTTGCGGGCTTTTGGCCGTCTGGGCGGCCACCCGGTCGCCGACGCCGACCCCCTTGGCCAGGAGCAGCGCCGCCAGCCGCCCAACTCCGTCCTCAAGCGCGCCATAGCTGAGATCGTCGCCATCCGGCAGCAACAGGCAAGGCGCCGACCGGTCGGCTGGAAAGCGAGACTGGAGAAGAGCGTAGAGGTTCATACTAAGACCCTCGCCCCGCATCTTGCGGGGAGAGGGAAGGGTGAGGGGCTTCGCCGCCGCAGGCGGTGAAGATGGCGTCACAGACGCCATCCAAGCTCTCCGTCACCTCGCGATTGGGAAATCGAAGCACCGTCAGACCAAGCCTCTCAAGGTAATGCGTGCGTGTATCGTCGTAGGCTACCGAGCCGAGATGCACACCGCCATCCAGTTCGACCACCAATCCGGCATCCGCGCAGAGGAAGTCGACGATATATGAGCCGCGCGGAACCTGCCGTTTCCACTTCCAACCGCCAAGCTTGCGGTTTCTCAGCCGCGCCCAGAGTTGCGCTTCGACGCGGGTCTGATCGACTCGCAGGGCCCGCGCCCGGTCTGTCAACTCACTGCGCGGCATCGACGTCCCCCTCACCCTCCCCTCTCCCCCGCGAACAGCGGGGGAGAGGGTTCCCTATCCGCGGACGATCAGCCAGACGATGGCGGCCGACACCAAGACCGCCACCGCCAGCCGCCACATCGGCGCCGGCCGCATCGGCGCGGCGTCGCCGGCGTGGCGTTTGGCGCCGGTGAGCATGGGGCCGATCAGGTTGTCGCGCTTGACGACGGCATGGAAGGCGATGGCGGCCAGGTGCAGGCCGATCAGGGCGAGCAGGCCATTGAACACCCATTGGTGCCATTGGGCGACCGTGCGGCCCTGGTCGTAGCTGATCAACCTGGCCAGCGGCCCCGGCTGGTCGCCGTCGATGTCCACGGTAAAGAGGCCGAGCGTCAGTTCCGCCGCCAGCAGCGCCAGCATGGCCGCGACGCTCCATCCGCCGAGCGGATTATGGCCGATGACGGAGCGGTCTATCCGTCCACGGATCAGATCGGTCGCATAGGCGCCGATCGCCCTTGGGCCGTGCAGAAAGTCGGAGAATCTCGCGGTCGAGCCGCCGACAACGCCCCAGATCAGGCGGAAGATGACCATGCCCAGGAGGATGAAACCGGCGTCGCGATGCAGGTCCAACTGCTCGGTCTCGCCCGTCCACCACAGCGCGGCGAACAGCACGACGATCAGCCAATGGCTGAGACGCGTCGGTCCGTCCCAGATCCTGACCCGCGCCTTGTCTGCCTCCGGGGCCGAAATGCGGCCTACCCCGGTGCCTTGGCGCGGAACTGGGTGTGGCAGCTGCCGCAGGCCTTGGTCAGAGTCGGGTATTCCGCGCGGATGGCGCCGATATCGCCGCCGGCCGCGGTGGCGGCGAAATGGTGCGCCGCGACCGCGAAGCTATCGGCGGCGGTCTTGAAGGCGGCCGGCTGGCTCCAGATCTCGGCCTTGGCCTTGGTTTTCACCCCGGCCTCCGGCCCGCTGCCGACCGGGAACCAGGACGGGATCTGCGGCGCCAGCGTATCGAGCTGATGTGCATAGCCCTGGATGACCGAGGCCTGGGGCGTCGGCTTGTTCAGCTCGTCATAGATGCCCTTGGAGGCCGCGCCGATCGCCTTGTAGTGGGTCTGGCGGGCCTGGATGACACCGGCCATGTCGGCGGCCAGCGCCGCGCCCGCCGCGCCGAGCGCCAGGGCCACGGCGGCTGCGGTCAGTGTCGCCTTCGTTCGCATCGCCGTCTCCGCAGGTGCCAAGTCTTGTTCTTACCGCCGCGATATCACCACGCGTCGATCCAGCGAAGCTTCTTTTCGGCCCTCGGCGTCGGCGGCGGCATGGCGCGCAACGCGCCCATGATCCAGGCGCGGGTCTCGGCGGGGTCGATCACGTCGTCTATGCCATAGGTGGTGGCGCGGTTCAGCGCCTTGCCGCCGGCATAGGCGCGGGCGACCATCTCGTCGAAACGGGCGCGCCGCTCGGTCGGGTCGGCGATGGCCGCCAGCTCGTTGCGGTAGCCCAGCTTGACCGAGCCCTCCAGCCCCATGCCGCCGAACTCGCCGGTGGGCCAGGAGACGGCGAACATCGAGGCCTGATAGGACCCGCCGGTCATGGCGATGGCGCCGAGGCCATAGCTTTTGCGCAGGATGACGCTGAGCAGCGGCACGGTCAGGTTCGCCCCGATGATGAACAGGCGCGAACAGTGGCGCACCAGGGCGGTCTTCTCGATCTCCGGCCCGACCATCATGCCCGGCGTGTCCGACAGCGACAGAACCGGGATGTCGTAGGCCTCGCAGACCTGCAGGAAGCGCGCGGCCTTGTCGGAGCCGTCGGAATCAATCGCGCCGCCCAGCACCTTGGGATTGTTGGCCATGACGCCCACGGCACGGCCCTCGATGCGGATCAGCGCCGTCACCATGGTCTGGCCGAACTTCGGGCGGATCTCCAGCACCGAGCCCTCGTCGGCGAGAATGCCGATCAGCTCGCGGATATCGTAGACGCGCAGGCGGTTCTCCGGGATCACGCCCCGCAGGCGGCGCTGGTCGGGCGCGGTCCAGTCGGCCAGCGGCCCTTGGAAATAGGACAGGTATTGCTTGGCGATGCGCACCGCGTCGGCCTCGTCCTCGGCGACGATGTCGATGACGCCGTTCGGCTCCTGGATCGAGACCGGACCGATCTCCTCGGGGCGGAAAATCCCCAAGCCCCCGCCCTCGATCATCGCCGGGCCGCCCATGCCGATGGTCGAATCCCTGGTGGCGATGATGACGTCGCAGCAGCCCAGCACCGAGGCGTTGCCGGCGAAGCAGCGGCCGGAGGTGATGCCGATCAGCGGCGCGACCCCGGACATCCGGCCCCAGAACTCGAAACCGCGGATGAAGCCGCCGCCCTCGGTGTCGCCGGGCCGGCCGCCG
>CALAEG010000375.1 GCA_937890965.1 uncultured Caulobacteraceae bacterium
AACCACGCCCAGGCTCGCAAGCTGGCCGATGCGGTCGCGGCCATCCCGAATGTGGAGGTGCTGACGCCGCGCTTCTTCAACGAGATCGCCGTTCGCCTGCCGCTCCCGGCCGACGAAGTGGTCGAGACCCTGGCGGCCCTGGGCATAATCGCCGGCGTTCCGGTCTCGCGTCTGGCGCCCGACGCCGGCCTCGACGACGTGCTGCTGCTCGCCGCCACCGAACTCACCACCGACACCGACATCGCCGCCCTCACCAAGGCGCTGGCTGGAGCCCTGTCATGACCATGCAAACCATCGGACGGCCGACCCGCGCCGAGGCCATTGTCGAAAGCGCGCCGCGGACCCTCACCGGGGGTCGTGGGCTCTTGCAGCACGAGCCGCTGATCTTCGAACTGGGTGGCTGGGAGAAGACCGGCGTCGACCTGCCCGAGCCGGATATCGATGCGTCGGATCTGGGCGACCTGGTCCGCACCGCACCCATCGGCCTGCCGGGCCTGTCGGAGCCGGAGACGCTTCGCCACTATGTGCGGCTCAGCCAGCAGAACCACGCCATCGACCTGGCCATCTATCCGCTTGGCTCCTGCACCATGAAGCACAACCCGCGCCTGAACGAGAAAATGGCGCGGCTGCCGGGCTTTGCCGACATCCACCCCTTGCAGCCGCAATCGACTGTCCAGGGCGCGTTGGCGGTGATGGATGCCCTGGCCCACTGGCTGAAGACCCTGACCGGCATGCCGGCCGTGGCCCTGTCGCCGAAGGCCGGCGCCCATGGTGAACTCTGCGGCCTGCTGGCCATCCGCGCCGCCCACGAGGCCAGGGGCGATGCGCGCAAGCGCGTGCTGGTGCCGACCTCCGCCCACGGCACCAACCCGGCAACCGCGGCCTTTGTCGGCTATGAGGTCGAGGAGATCGCCCAGACGGCGTGCGGTCGGGTCGACCTGACGGACCTTAAGGCCAAGCTGGGCGCCGATGTCGCTGCGGTTATGCTGACCAACCCCAATACCTGCGGCCTGTTCGAGCGCGACATGATCGAGATCGCGGCCATGACCCACGCGGCCGGCGCCTACCTCTATTGCGACGGGGCCAATTTCAACGCCATCGTCGGCAAGGTGCGGCCGGCCGACCTGGGCGTCGACGCCATGCACATCAACCTGCACAAGACCTTCTCCACCCCGCACGGCGGCGGCGGTCCGGGCGCGGGGCCGGTGGTGCTGAGCGCCGCCCTGGCCCCCTTTGCGCCCAAGCCTTGGGTGGTCGCGGCGGAGCGCGGTTTCACCATCGTCGACCACGCGCCGGAGGGGTCGGCCAGCTTCGGCCGCCTCTCCGCCTTCCATGGCCAGATGGGCATGTATGTCCGCGCGCTCGCCTACATGATGAGCCATGGCGCCGACGGCCTGGCCCAGGTGGCCGAAGACGCCGTGCTCAACGCCAACTACGTCAAGGCGCGTCTGGGCGGAGCCATGACCGCGCCTTTCGCCGGCTATTGCATGCACGAGGCGCTGTTCGACGATCGCTGGCTGGAGGGGACCGGCGTCGCCACCCTCGACTTCGCCAAGGCCCTGATCGACGAGGGCTTCCACCCGATGACCATGTACTTCCCACTGGTCGTGCACGGCGCAATGCTGATCGAGCCTACCGAGACCGAGCCCAAGGCCGAAATCGACCGCTTCTGCGATGCGGTCCTGGCGCTGGCCGCCGCCGCCAAGGCCGGCGACGCCGAACGCTTCAAGGGCGCGCCCTTCCATGCGCCCTTGCGCCGCCTGGACGAGACCCAGGCCGCCCGGAAGCCGAAACTGCGCTGGCGGCCGGACGAAGCCCCGAGGGTCGCGGCGGAGTAGAACCCTCGCCCGGCGCCAGCGGGGAGAGGGTTCATTCCTTAAGGGCGCGGCAAACCTTTGCTTGTATCAAGGCCGCTCGCCAGTCTGGCGGGGTTCTTGTTGATGCAGCTTTACAGGGTCGACGCCGGGGTCCGGAATCTCAAGGCGATGGTGGCGACATCCTCGTCGGCGCGCATCCTGAACCTGCATGGGCTGGCGGCCGAACAGCCGGCCGATCCCGACTATGTCGCCAAGCCGATGTTCGTCCATCCGGTGCTGAACCGCGCCATCATCGCCAAGCATAATGTCGCGCCTGGCGATGAGGAGCGCATCGCGCCGCGCCGCTTCAACGCCACCAAGATCATCTTCCCCTTCGATCCCGACGACCTGAACCTGGGCGGCCAGTTCCTGTTCGTCGACCAGCTCGATTTCCTGGTCGCGCTGACCAGGCGGCTTGACTATGGCGGCCGGGCGCTGGAGCGGGACGTGGCGGTGCTGCGCATCCTCGACCGGCTGCCGACGCTCGATCCCTTCCTGGTGCGCGAGGTGCTGGCCAAGCAGCACATCGAGGTCGACCAGACCTATTACCGCCTGAGCGCGCCGGACAAGGCGCAGATGCTCAGCTTCGTCGAGGACCAGATGGAATCGCTGATCCAGCTCTGCTTCGGCGATCTGGACCCCGCGGACCCGCGCACCGAGCGCATGTCCCGTCTGCTGCTCTCCGACGGCGACAGCGCCGACTTGGCGCCGCTGAAGACCACCCTGAAGATGGACGATGAGGATTTCTCCGAGGCCATGTTCGCCTGGAAGGCCTTCCTCTATTACCGCTGGCGCGCCCAGACGATGGCGCCGGCGCTGAAATCCACCCTGCGCTCGATCGCCAAGCTCGGCAGCCGGCGCTGCGACGCCGATACGCTGGCCATCATGGTCAAGGCCAAGGGGCTGCTGGAAGGCGCGATCACCACCACCTGGCGCGAGATCGGCCAGATGCTGAAGCTCTACGACAACGCCTATCAGGGCCTGACCCAGGATCAGAAGCCGGAGAATTTCCGCGCATTCCTCAGCGAGGGCGCCAGCCTGTTCATCGGCCTTGGCGAACGGATCGGCCGCCTGGAACAGGTGGTCAGCTTCTGGACCTATCGTCTGGGCCAGCACGCCGCCATGTCGCCCGACGAGTTGACGGACAACCTGCGCGACCTCTTGCAGGGCCTGAGCATCTGGCCGGCGGTCGCCGAGGATGCGCCGGATACGGAGTATGCGGCGGCGGGTTAGGCCGCCTGCATCAGCTTCTCCGTCGTGGTGGCGGCCATGCTGGGGCGGGCGTTCATGCGCTCGAGCCAGGCCTGGAGATTGGGCTGGACCGCCAGCATGGCGCGGCACTCATCCACGCCGGGAATGAAGGCCAGGTGCGCCGCCAACAGCAGGTCGGCGATCGTGATCGCCTCGCCGGCCATATAGCGCTGGTCGCCGAGCAGGCGGCCGAGCTCGTCGATGCAGACCCTGGCCTTCGGCAGGGCGGCGGCGAACCTGGCCTCGTCCACCGGCATGCCGAACTGGGGCGCGATCAGGCGCTGGAAAACGATCGGGCTTGAGATGTCGTGCATGACGTAGCAGTCGGTGATGCCGATGACCTGGTTCATCCGCGCCTCGGCCCTGGCGTCTGCTGGCGTGAGCGGTGGCGCGGGCATCACCCGGTCGAGATAACGCAGGATGGCTTGCGTCTCGTAGAGCCGGAAGTCGCCGTGATCGAGCACCGGCATGCGCCCGAAGGGGTGGCGCGCGAGGTTTTCCGCGCTCTTGCTCGCGCTCGGATCGAGGCGGGCGATGCGATAGTCGGCGCCTTTTTCCTCGAGCCCCAGAAGGGCTGCACGGACATAGGGGCTGCCGGGAACGCCATGAACGATGAATTCAGCCATCTGAATGTCTCCTGTTCGATTGAGGACTTTAGGCGCCTGCGTAGTCGGCGAACTTCTGCAACAGGCCGGGCCAGCCGTTGCCGAGCTGGTCGGAATGGGCCGCGGCCTTCTCGCCGAATCGCTCCAGATTCCGGTGTTCAAGGGTCACCAGGGTCGATCCGTCACCCTGATCGACGAAACTCATCTCCACCTCGGTGACCAGATCCGGGTCATAGGCCCAGTCGGCGCTGATCTGCCAGGCCAGCAGCACGCGGCCGGGCGGATCCCAGGCCAGCACCTTGCCCCAATGGGTTTCGGTCCCGTCGGCGGCGCGCTCGAACCACTGGCCTCCGACGCGGGGCTCCATGATCACCTTCTCGACGGTTGCGTCGCGATGGTATGGTCCTTGGGCCACCACTGCCCCATTTTCGAGGTGAAGGCGTTGAAGGCGCGCTGTGGCGAGGCCTTGACGCTCACGGTACGGACGATAGGCGCTATGCTCATTCGGTCGGCTCCTCGGGCGTTTCGACAAAGTCCTTGAAGGCGCTGAGCGCCTTGTCCCAGTGCTGGTCCAACCAGTCCCGCATGGCGCCGATGCCGCGCGGGTCGATGCGATAGACGCGGCGGGTTCCGTCCGGGGTTTCGCTGACCAATCCAGCCTCCTTGAGCACGCGCAGGTGCTGGGAGACGGCGGGTCGGCTGACCGGCAGGCGCGCGGCCAGGGCGCCGACCGAAGACGGCGCCTCGGAGAGGCGCTCGAAGATCTCCCGACGGGTCGGATCGCCCAGGGCCGCCATGGCTTGAATTGCGTTAGTCACGACTTACGGTTAGTTAAAGCTTACGGAATGGTCAAGAGCCTTTTCGATGCGGGCGGGCGGGATCAAGGTGAGCGGTCGAGCATGGAGGGTTTCATGGACGATAGCGGCCTAGTCACCATTCAAAGCGCTCATTCGGCGGCGGAAACCCTGACGCGGCTGGAGGCCGTGCTGAAGACCAAGGGCATCCAGGTCTTCGCGCGCATCGACCATGCCGCCGGCGCGGTGTCCGTCGGTCTGGAGCTTCGTCCGACCCTTTTGCTGATCTTCGGCGATCCGCGCGCCGGCACGGCCCTGATGCAGGCCGATCAGCGCGTTGGCCTGGACCTGCCGCTGAAGGCGCTGATCTGGGAGGATGCGGGCGGCCAGGCCTTCGTCACCTATAGCGATCCGCGCTGGATCGCCCGGCGGCATGGACTGACCGGCCCGGCCGTCGAGGCCGCTGGGCGGCTGGCCGCGGGCCTGGAGGGGCTGGCGAACGCTGCGACTGGCTAAGCAGGCTCCGCGCCTCTATTCAGAGACAAAAGCGCGAAAAGGGAGGCCCCCGCCATGATCGAACGCCAGCTCGACATACCGACGCCGCACGGCGCGGCCACCACCTTCGTCGTTCATCCGGAGCGCGACGGACCGCATCCGGTGGTCTTCTTCTTCATGGACGCGCCAGCCATCCGCGAGGAACTGCGCGACATGGCCAGGCGCCTCGCCACCGGCGGCTATTACGTCATCCTGCCCAACCTCTACTACCGCGCGGGGGTCATGGAGATCGGCCCACTGGCAGACCCAGATGTCCGTATCCGGATGATGGAGTTTATGAATGGCCTGACCATCGACATGGTGATGTCGGACACCGAGGCGCTACTGGCCTTCGTCGACCAGGACCCGGCGGCCAGCGACGGGCCGATGGGCGCCGTCGGCTATTGCATGAGCGGCCAGTTTTCGATCAACGCCGCGGCCAGTTTTCCCGACCGGTTCGCCGCCGCCGCCTCGCTCTACGGCACCTTCCTGGTCACAGACCAGCCGAACAGCCCGCACCTGATGGCGCGCAAGGCCAAGGCCGAGCTCTATTTCGGATGCGCCGAGACCGACCGGTGGGCGCCGATGGAGACGGTGGACGCCCTGACCAAATCGCTGGCCGCCGACAAGATCAACGCCGAGGTCGAACTCTATCCCGGCGTCGAACACGGCTTTGCTTTCCCGCAGCGCGCCGCCTACGACAAGGACGCGGCCGAGCGGCACTGGGAGCGGCTGAACGCCTTCTACCGGCGTCGGTTGGGCTAGACCTCCGTGTACGACCTGCTCAAGGACCTCGTCGTCGTCGAGGGGGCGTCGTTTGTGGCGGGGCCGACCTGCGCCCTCTATCTGGCCCAGATGGGCGCCGAGGTGATCCGCTTCGACCAGATCGGCGGCGGGCCGGACTATAACCGCTGGCCGCTGGCGCCGGGCGGGGCCAGCTTCTATTGGGAGGGTCTGAACAAGGCCAAGAAGTCGGTGGCCATCGACCTCGGACGTCCCGAGGGCCGCGAACTGGCCCAGCGGCTGGCTGCCTCGACAGGGATCTTCGTCACCAACTATCCGGTCGAGGGATTCCTGTCCTATGATCGGTTGAAGGCGCTTCGCGACGACCTGATCCTTGTACGGATCATGGGCTGGGCCGATGGCAAACCGGCGGTCGACTACACGGTCAATGCCGCGGTCGGCATACCGTTCATGACCGGGCCAGAAGACGCGGCCGGGCCGGTCAACCATGTGCTGCCGGCCTGGGACCTGCTCACCGGCGCCTATGCCGCCTTCTCGCTGCTGGCGGCCGAGCGGGCCCGCCGGGCAGATGGCAAGGGCCGTGAGGTGCGCCTTCCGCTGTCGGACATCGCCATGGCCAGTGTCGGCCATCTGGGCCAGATCGCCGAGGTCGCCATCGGCGGTCAGGACCGGCCCCGCATCGGCAACAATCTCTACGGCGCCTTCGGGCGGGACTTCGCGGCCCGCGACGGCGAGCGGCTGATGGTGGTGGCGATCACCGCCCGGCAATGGCGCAACCTGGTCGAGGTGCTCGGCCTAACCGAGGCCGTCGCCGCCCTGGAGGCCGAGTTGGGCGTCTCATTCACCGCCGACGAGGGCCTGCGCTTCACCTGGCGCGACCGGCTCAATCCGCTGTTCGAGGCGGCGTTCGCGCGCCGGAGCCTGAGCGAACTCGCCTCTCTGCTTGACGGCGCGGGGGTGACGCACGGCGCATACCAAGCGCTGAGCGAGGCCGTGGACGGCGATGCCCGCCTGGCCTCGAACCTGAGCGAGATCGACCATCCAAGCGGCCACCGCTATCCGACGCCCGGCATCGTCGCGGACATTTCCAGCGAGACCCGCGGGGGCCCGGTCGCCGCGCCGCGCCTTGGCCAGCACACCGATGAGGTGCTCAGCCAACGCCTGGGTCTTTCGTCAGCGGAAATCGCTCGCCTGCACGACCAGGGTCTCGTCGCCGGCGGTTGAACCGGTTGGAACGGGCGTCTCGATCAGGCGTTCACGCCAGGACAATGACCTCAAGGACCCCGTCATGAGCGATCCTGACTTCTATGCCTCGCCGAATGTCGTCGCCACCGAGCGGCATCGCGACAACCGCACCCTGATTGTCGTTGTGGGCATCGTCCTCGTGGTGGTGGTGGTGGCGGTGCTGTTCTTCATCGCCAATAACAATAACCAGGTGGCCAGCCAGGCGACGACCGACCAGACCACGGCCGCGGCGCAGAAGTCGGCGCTCGCGGCTCAGCAGGCCAACGCCCAGGCGGCGCTGGCCAACGCCCAGGGCGCCGGCGCGAACGCCCAGGCCAACGCGGCGGCGGCGCAAGCGGCCAATAGCGCCAGCCTCGCCGCCCAGCGGGCGGCAGAGAGCCAGCCCGCTGTAACGCCGCCGGCCGCGGCCGCTGATAGCGGCACTTCGCCGTCGAACTAGCCGCTCGCCGAGTGCGGCGCTTTTGCCACGGCAGCGACGATTAAAGCGTCGGCCGTTAGCGGCGCGTCAACCGCGCCCTTGCTAAGCCGCATTCAATATTCATATCCCGTTCTCCCCCCGCGCGGCCGAGTCCTCAGCCGGGCGTTTTCAGCCAAGCCATGTCGCAAGTCGTGTCCCTCCGCCCCGAGCCCCTGCCAGGCGCCCCGCTCGCCGGCCTGTTTGCGTCCGCGCAAAAGGCCGCGCAGGGCGGTTTTCGGCTGCTGTTCGTGGCCGTCGGATGGGTGCTGATCGTCGGCGGCGTGGTGCTGGCGTTGCTGCCGGGCCACCTGGGCGTGCCGTTGCTGGCCATCGGGCTGATCCTGGTGCTGCGCAATTCCTACAAGGCCAAGCGCCAGTTCATCCAGATGCAGCGGCGCCATCCCCGCTTCGTGCATCCCGTGCGCCGGCTGATCCGCCGCGAGCCGGAGATTTTCCCGGTGCTCTGGCAACAGGTGCTGCGCTTCGAGCGCACCGTCCTGCCGTCCCGCTGGCGCCGCGCCGGTATCTGGCGGCGGCGCTACTTCAAGCGCCGCGCTAGCACTTAGCGCTCGTCACCTTTTCCACCAGATCCGCCAGCCGCTCGGCCGCATCGGGACGCGCCACCGAGCGCGCGGCCACGGACATGGCCGCGAGCCTGCTCGGGTCGTCCAGCAGGGCGCCCAGCACGGAGGCGAGGCTCTCGACGCTCAGATTCTCCTCGCGCAACACCACCGCCGCGCCGGCGTTGGCGAGCAGGGCGGCGTTCTCGCCCTGGTCGTCGTCGAGGGCGATCTTCAGCGGGATGAGGATGGCGGGCTTGCCGGCGACAGCCAGCTCGCAGACCGTCGAGGCGCCGGCGCGGCCGATCACCAGATGTGCCTCAGCCAGCCTGCCGGCCATGTCGCGGAAGAAGGGGGCCAGCTCGAAGACCACGCCGGCGCCCTGGTAGATGGTCCGCGCGCTCTCGATGGATTCGGCCCGCGTCTGTTGCTGGATTGTCAGCCGGTGGCGCAGGGCCTGCGGCAGTTGCGCCACGGCGCGGGGGACCGTCTCGGAGACCACGCGCGCGCCCTGGCTGCCGCCGGTGACCAGCAGGTTGATGCGGCCGGTGGGCGCGACATAGGCGAGGTCGGCGAGGGCGCGGATCTCCGGGCGCACGGGATTGCCGACCACCACGGCGCGGGCCTGAACCTTGGCCGGGGCCTTCTTCAGGGTCGGAAAGGCGCAGGCCACCGCCGTGGCGCGCCCCGCCAGCAGGCGGTTGGCGCGGCCCATCACCGCGTTCTGCTCGTGGATCACGATTGGCCGGCCGGCGCTGGCCGCCGCGATCAGCGAGGGCAGGGAGGGATAGCCGCCGAACCCGACCACAACGGCCGGTTCGATCCGCCTAAAGGCCTTGCGCGCGGTCAGGGCGCCGCGCGCGATGGCCATTCCGGCCCGCGCCATGCCCAGCGGATCGCCCGGGCGATAGGTGGCGGCGGAAAGGGCGATACGCTCCTCGGCCGGGAATTCGCCCGCATAGGCCGCGCCGCGCTCGTCGGTGGCCAGCACCACCCGCCAGCCACGGCCGATCAGCGTCTCGGCGAGGGCCTGGGCCGGGAAGAGGTGGCCGCCGGTGCCGCCGGCGGCGACAACCGCGAGCTTAGCTGTCACGCAAACGCGCCGATCGCCGGTTCGGGCGCGTCATAGGCGCCCGGCCGCTTGCGGGTCAGCGCCAGCGCCATGCCCATGGTCAGGCCCATGGCCAGCATCGACGAGCCGCCATAGGAGATGAAGGGCAGCGTCATGCCCTTGGTCGGGATCAGGTCCAGGTTGACCGCCACATTGATGAAGGCCTGCTGGCCGACCAGCACGAAGAGGGCGCCGGCCGCCACCTGCTCGAACGGGTCCGACAGCTTCATCGCCTTGTAGAGGCCGCGGATGACGATGAAGCCGAACAGGGTGATTAGCAGCAGCGAGAAGATCAGGCCGTATTCCTCGGCCGCGCCGGCATAGGCGAAGTCGGTGTGCACGTCGGGCACCTGGCGCTTCAATATGCCCTCGCCGGGGCCGCGGCCGAACCAGGCCCCGGCGGCGATGGCCTCGCGGGCGCGGTCGATCTGGTGGGTGTCGGTGGTCTCGGGCGAGAGGAACTTGTTCACCCGGCTGGCGACGTGATCGAAGACGAAGTAGAGCGATATGCCGCCCGCCAGGGCGGCGCCGCCCAAGCCGACGATCCACTTCATCGGCACCCCGGCCATAAAGAAGGCCGCGCCGAAAGCAATGGTGATCAGGATGGTCTGGCCGACGTCCGGCTGGATGAGAAGCAGCGCCACGGCCACGGCGTAGAGGCCGAAGGCGATGGAGACGCCGGGCACGCCTTCGCCCTTCTGGCCCTCGGCGAACATCCAGGAGGCCAGCACGATCAGGGCCGGCTTCATGAATTCCGACGGTTGCAGCGAAAAGCCGCCGATCTCCACCCAGCGCGTCGCGCCCTTGGCGTGGTGGCCGAGCAGGGGCAGCGCGATCATCATCGCCACGGCGATCACGTAGATGAAGAAGGCCGAGCGGCGGATGGCGCGCGGGCTCATCATCGAGACCGCGATCAGGATGATGGCGCCGAAGAAGGCGAAAATGCATTGGCGCACCGCGAAGTGGAACGGGTCGCCGATATTCATCCTGGCCGCCGCCGCCGGGCTGTTGCCGAACGAGAGCAGCACCCCGATGGTGATCAGGACGGCGGTCGCGCCGAGCAGCAGATGATCGGTGGTCCACCACCAGACGCCGATTCGGGTGCGGTCGGTGCGGGGAAAGGCGTGCTGGTTGGGAGTCATCCGGTGGCGCCCTTCAACGGTCGCTGCAAAAGGCCGTGCACGGCCGAGCGGAAGGCCTCGCCACGCACCTCGAAATCGGGGAACTGGTCGAACGACGCGCAGGCCGGCGACAACAGCACGATGGCCGGTTCGCCCGACGCGCGCGCGTCGGCGAAGGCCGCCGCCACCGCCGCCTCGATGGTGTCGGTAAGACGGTAAGGCGCCTTACCGTCGAGGGTCTTGGCGAAATCCTCGGCCGCCTCGCCGACCAGATAGGCCTTGGCGATGCGGGGAAAGAGGTCCTCCAGCGGCTCGATGCCGCCGGCCTTGGCCCGGCCGCCGGCGATCCAATAGAAGCGAGGGTAAGAACTCATCGCCTGCCGCGCGGCATCGGCATTGGTGGCTTTCGAGTCGTTGACGAAGCGCACGGTCTCGATCTCGCCCACCGTCTCCATGCGATGGACCAGGCCGGGGAAGGTGACCAGGCCGGTCGCGGCATCCTCGACCGAAAGGCCGAGCGCGCGCGCGGCGGCGTAGGCGGCCGCCGCATTCTGCCAATTGTGCCGGCCGGGCAGGGACCGGGCGCGCAAAAGGTCGGCGACCTCGATCACCCGATCGCCGGTGGCGTCATAGAGCACGCCCTGCAGGGCATAGACGCCGCGGCCCATCGCCTTGCGCGCCGAGATCGGCCATGTGGTGCGGCGGTTGGCGGCGGTAATTTCGGTGCAGATCTGCTGGCAGGCGGCGTCATCGACCCCGATCACCGCGGTATCGCCGACGCCCTGGTTCAACAGCACCCGCCGCTTGGCCGCGACATAGCCCTCCATGCCGCCATGGCGGTCCAGATGGTCGGGGGTGATGTTGAGCAGGATGGCGACGTCCGGCTTGAGGCTGAAGGTCAGGTCGAGCTGGTAGGACGACAGTTCGAACACATAGACCGCGCCACCGTGCATATCCTCGAGGCCCAGCACGCCAAGGCCGATATTGCCGCCGATGCGGGCGTCGCGGCCGGCGGCGGTGAGCATGTGGCCGAGCAGGGCGGTGGTCGTCGACTTGCCATTGGTGCCGGTGATGGCCACCACCTTCGGCCGCTTGTGGATGGGGGCGGCGTTGATGGCGCGGGCGAAGAGCTCGATGTCGCCGATGATCTCGACGCCGGCCGCCTTGGCCAGCTTGACCGTCCAGTGCGGTTCGGGATGGGTCAGCGGCACGCCCGGCGACAGCACCAGCGAGACGAGGCTCGACCAGTCGGCGGTGCGCAGATCGGTCAGTTCGAAGCCTTCGGCGGCCGCGGCCGCGCGCGCTTCGGGGTTTTCGTCCCAGGCGACGACTACGGCGCCCCCAGCCCTGAGCGCGCGCGCCGAGGCCAGGCCGCTGCGGGCGAGGCCGAAGACGGCGACGCGCTGGTCCTCGAAGCCGCGGACGGGGATCACGATGTCGGCCCCTCCTGCTTCATCTGAGTTTCAGCGTCGCCAGACCGAGCATGGCCAGCATGATGGCGACGATCCAGAACCGCACGACCACGGTGGATTCGGCCCAGCCCAGCTTCTCGAAGTGGTGGTGGATGGGGGCCATCAGGAAGACGCGGCGCCCGGTGCGCTTGAAATAGACCACCTGGATGATCACCGAGGCGGCCTCGACCACGAAGAGGCCGCCGACGATGGCCAGCACGATCTCGTGCTTGCAGGCGACCGCGACGGTGCCCAGCGCGCCTCCGAGCGCCAGGGAGCCGGTGTCGCCCATGAAGATCTTGGCCGGCGGCGCATTGTACCAGAGGAAGCCCAGGCCAGCGCCGATCAGGGCGCCGCAGAAGACCGACATCTCGCCGACGCCGGGGACGAAGTGGACCTGCAGATAGTCGGCGAACAGGTGGTTGCCGACCAGATAGGCGATCACGCCGAAGGCCGCGGCGGCGATCATCACCGGCACGATGGCCAGTCCATCCAGCCCGTCGGTGAAGTTCACCGCATTGGCCGCGCCGACGATGACGAAGCCGGCGAAGGCCAGGTAGAACCAGCCCAGATTGATCACCAGCGCCTTGAAGATCGGAAAGGCGATCGAGGTGGCCAAGCCGGTCGCGCCCGCCTGCGGCGGCGCGAGCTTGATCATGGCGAAGACGCCGGCCGCGGCGATGGCGAACTCGACCGCCAGCCGGGCGTAGCCGGAAACCCCGGCGGTGCTCTGCTTGGCCACCTTGGCGTAGTCGTCGAGGAAGCCCAGCAGGCCGAACAGCGCGGTGATCACCAGCGCCACCCAGACATAGACATTGGTCAGGTCGCCCCAGACCAGGGTGCCGACCAGCACGCCCGCCAGGATCATCAGCCCGCCCATGGTCGGCGTGCCGGCCTTTTCGATGACGTGGCGCGCGATGCCGTCGGTGCGGATCGGCTGGCCCTTGCCCTGCCGGGCCTGCATCCAGCGGATGAAGCGCGAGCCCATGGCCACCACCACCAGCTGGGCGGTCACCACGGTCATGCCGGTGCGAAAGGTTAAGTATCTCAAGAGGTTGAGGACGGGCACATAGTGATGGTGCTCGGCGAGGCGCAGATAAAGCAGATAGAGCATCAGCGCGCCTCCCTGGCGGGGGGCTCAAGCGCGCCCAGGGCCTCGACGAGGGCCTTGGCGTGCGAGTCCCGCGATCCCTTCACCATCACAACGTCGCCGGGCTCTATGGCCCGTACGAGCCGCGGGACGAGGCCGGCGGCGTCATCGGCGTAACCGCCGCGGCGAGTCGGAGGAAGGGCGTCGAAGAGCGATTTCATCAGCGGCCCGGCGCAGAAGACCAGGTCGACCCCGGCGGCCTCAATCGGCTCGGCCAGACGGGCATGGAGGTTGCGCGCCTCGGCCCCCATCTCGAGCATGTCGGTGAGGGCGACGATCCGCCGCCCCTTGGCCGGGGTGCTCCCTAGGGTCTTCAAGGCCGAGGCCACCGAGATCGGGTTGGCGTTATAGCTCTCGTCGACCAGGGTGAATTCGCCGCGCTCGAACCGCACGGTCCGCGACGCGCCGCGGCCTTCCAGCGGCTCGAACGCGGCCAGGGCCGTCAGACCGTCGTCCAGCGGAACGTCCAGGGCCTCGAGCATCAGCAGCATCGCCAGGCTCATCACGCCCCAGTGCGAACCCGTTTGGCGCAGCGGAAAGCTGAGGTCGAGGCCATCCAGCCTGGCCCGCACCGTCGCATGCCGACCGACCTCGAAGCCCAGCAGCCGCGCATCGGCGCTCTCGGCGGCGCCAAAGGTGCGGACACGCGCGCCGGCGCGCTCGGCATCATCCTTCAGGGTGGAAAACCAGTGGTCGTCGGCGTTCAGCACGGCCGTTCCGCCGGGCGAAAGACCCTCGAAGATCTCCGCCTTGGCGCGGGCGATGCCGCGTTCGCCTTCGTCGAAGTTCTCGATGTGGGCGATGCCGACATTGGTGACGGCGACGGCGTGCGGCGCGATCATCCGCGTCAGCGGGCTGATCTCGCCGGGATGGTTCATGCCGACTTCGAAGACGGCCCGCTGGGTCCCGCGCGGCATGCGCGCCAGGGTCAGCGGCACGCCGATGTGATTGTTGTAGGACTTGACCGAGGCGTGGGACGGACCGGCCAGCGCCAGCGCGCCGGCGATAGCCTGGGTGAGGCTGGTCTTGCCCACCGAGCCGGTGACGGCGCCACGCCTGGCCTGGGTCGCCCGTTCGCGCGCGGCGAAGCTCAGGCGTTCGAGGGCGGCCTGGGTGTCTTCGACCTGGATGGCTTCGCCGGGGGTGGGCTGGGAGACCAGGACGCCGGCCGCGCCCTTGGCCTGGGCCAGGGCGACGAATTGGTGGCCGTCACGCTCGCCGGTCAGGGCGACGAAGAGGTCGCCGGGCTCGAGCGTGCGGGTGTCGATCGAGACACCGGTGGCGACGAAGGAGGCGCCGCTGCCGCGCCCGCCGGCCGCGTGGGTGATCTCTTCGGAGGTCCAGAGCGGCTCAACCACGCGCCGCCTCCAGGCCGAGCGCGGCCGAGACTTCGGTGACGTCGTCGAAGGGCAGCAGAGTTTCGCCGACCAGTTGGCCCTGTTCGTGGCCCTTGCCGGCAACGACCAGGATGTCGCCGTCGCCCAGCTCGGCCACGGCGGCGGCGATCGCCTCGCGCCGGTCGCCGATCTCGCGCGCGCCGGGGGTGGCGGCCAGGATGGCGGCGCGGATGGACGCCGGCTGTTCCGTACGCGGATTGTCGTCGGTGACGATGACCAGGTCGGCCAGGCGCGCGGCGATCTCGCCCATCAGCGGCCGCTTGCCGCGGTCGCGGTCGCCGCCGGCGCCGAAGACGACGATCAGCCGGCCGCGCGCATGTGGGCGAAGGGCGCTCAGGACCGTCTCCAGGCCGTCGGGCGTATGGGCATAGTCGACAAAGGCCTCGCCGCCATGCGGGCCGGCGCCGACGCGCTGCAGCCGGCCGGGCGCGCCCTCGATATGCTCCAGCGCCGCCAGCACCTCGCCGACGTCCTCGCCGACGGCGATGCACAGCCCCGCCGCGACCAGGGCGTTGGAGGCCTGGTAGGCGCCGACCAGGGGCAGACGCACCCTATAGGTCTGTTCTTTTGCCTTGAGGCTGAGGAGCTGGCCGCCCGGCGCCGCCTCGCGATGGACCAGGCGCAGGCTCTGGCCCTGTTCGCCGACCGAAAGCACCGTCTGGCCGGCCAGGATGGCAGCGGCGGCGAAGGCGGGGAAGGCGTCTGAGTCGGCGTTCAGCACGGCGGTCCCGCCGCGCGGCAGCAGGGCCTGGAACAGGCGCAGCTTGGCGTCGCGATAGGCTTCCATGTCGCCGTGATAGTCGAGATGGTCCTGGGTCAGGTTGGTGAAGCCGGCCGCAGCAAGCCGCACCCCGTCCAGCCGGCGTTGATGGATGCCGTGGGAGGAGGCCTCCAGCGCCAGGTGGGTGACGCCGCGCTCCGCCAGTTCGGCCAGCAGCCGCGCGGTGTCGGCGGCGTCCAGGCTGGTCAGGCCTCCCGGCGGGGTGATTTGCTGATCGCCGGCGATCACGCCCAGCGTGCCCATGCTGGCGGCGTTGCGGCCTAGGCGGGTGAATATCTGCCGGCAGAAGGTGACCACCGAGGTCTTGCCGTTGGTGCCGGTAACCGCAACACAGGTCTCGGGCTGGGCGCCCCAGAAGGCGGCGGCGGCCAGCGCATAGGCCCGCCGGGGATCGCAGGCGCGCACCACGGGGACGGCCAGGCCCTCGATCGCCTCGTCGGTCAGCACCGCGGCGGCGCCAGCCTTCAAGGCGTCGCCGATAAAGCGGCGCCCGTCGGCCCTGGCGCCGGTCAGGGCGACGAACAGCCAGCCCGGTTGCACCAACCGGCTGTCGGCGGTCACCCCGGTGATCTCGGGATCGGGATCGACGGGGCGGCGGACGAGCGCGGAGAGACGCATGGGTCTACTGGTCGCTCGCCGCATTGGGCGGGGCGACGACCGGCACGATGGCTTCGCGCCTGACGCCCAGGATCGGCGCGATCCGCTCGATGACCCGCCCGGCGGTGGGGGCCGCGGTCTGGGCGCCCATGGCGAAGCCGCCGGAATCCTTGGTCGGTTGCGGCTCGTCGAGCAGGATGAAGATGAAATAGCGCTGGGCGTTGGCGGGACCGTCGGTGGGGAAGATCGCGGCGAAGGAGGACACCCGCTTGCCGACCGCATAGTGGCCGTTGATGGCCTTTTGCGCCGTGCCGGTCTTGCCGCCGACGCTGTAGCCGGGGGCGGCGGCGTCGGCGCCGCGGCCGGTGCCGAGGGTGGCGTTCAGCCGCATCAGGTCGAGCATGGTGCGCGAGGTCTGTTCGGAGACCACGCGGCGACCCTTCGGAACCTCGCCGGGCGCCAGCTTGCGGATGGTCAGCGGGATGTATTCGCCGTCGTTGAAGATGGCGTTCATGCCGGTGGCGATAGCCAGAGGCGTCACCGAGATGGCCTGGCCGAACGACATCGAGGCCACCGTATTGTCGCTCAGCCGCGTCGCCACCAGCGGCCGGGCCGATTCCCTAAGTTCGCTTGGCGCGGCGGCATAGAGGCCGAAGCTCCGGAAATAGCGCTGCAGCCGGTCGCCGCCGGCCAGCAGGCCCAGCCGCGCCGCGCCGATGTTGGAGGAGTGGGTGAAGACCTGCCAGAGCGGCAGGTTGACGGCGGACTTCTCGTCGTCGCGGATCTTTTGGTTGCCGATCTGCAAGGGGGTGGTGGTGTCGAAGACGGTATTGATGTTGGCGACGCCGGAATCGATGCCCATGGCCAGGGTGAAGACCTTGAACACCGAACCGGGCTCGAAAACCGTCGAGGTGACGTGGTTGATATTGGCGACCGGGTTCGCGTCGATATTGTTCGGGTCGAAGGCCGGATAGGAGGTCATGCCGAGGATTTCGCCGGTCTTGACGTCGGTGACGATGCCGATGGCGTCCAGCGCGCGGAAGTTCACCGCCGCCTTCTCCACCTCGTCCTGCAGGGCGGCCTGGACGCGCAGGTCGATGGAGAGCGCCACCGGCCCCTTGCCGGCGTCGGCGCGGATGGACTTGTCGAGGGCCAGTTCGGCGCCGGAAATGCCGATCCCGCCGCGGTCGACGAAGCCGATCAGCTGGCCGGCGGTCGGCCCCATCAGATAGGCCCGCTTCGGCTCCGGCTGAAAGGACAGGCCCGGCAGGCCGAGATCGTCGATGCGGTCCTTGTCGGCCGGGGTGAGGCCGCCAATGAGGTACTGGCGCCGGTCGGCCTTCAGGGCCCGATCCAGCCGCTCCTGCGAAAGCCCGGGCAGGGCGGGGCCGAGCACGCGGCGGACCTCGTCCGGGTTCCAGTTCTCGTGCGGGTCGTAGTAGAGGCCGAAATGGGGCAGGTCGGCGGCCAGCAGCTGACCGTTGCGGTCGGTGAGTTCGGCCCGCGCGCCCGGCGGTACGCCCTCGGCGCCGGCGCGGTCATTGTCCGAAAACAGCGCCGTGCGCGCCGCGCCGCCCGCAAGGGTCAGGAAGGCGGCGGTGAAGATGGCCAGCACGAAAAAGATGCGCAGCCGCGTGTCGTCCTCGGCGCGGTCCTCCGCCTTTGCGCGGCCGAAGGCGCGCTCGATGCGCCAGATCGGCTCGGTGACCCAGCGCCAGGCCGGCGGAAATCGGTGCAGGGGGATATCGGCGGGGCTC
>CALAEG010000376.1 GCA_937890965.1 uncultured Caulobacteraceae bacterium
ATAAACGTGATCGATTCCTAAGAGTCAGAGCGCGTTGCGGGCGGAAAACCGCTTCACACTTTTCCTCAACCCGCTCTGGCCTACCAGTGAATAGCGCGGACCTCGACCTCGCGGGCGGCGATGCGGGTGGGGCCGGCCTCGGTCCAGATCTCCAGCCTCAGCCTGGCCGCGCTGGGCTGGTCGCCCTGATCGGCGTTGACATAGATCACGCCGGCGAAGACGCCGAGCGGATCGGGCCTGAGGCGCCTGAGCGGCGTCTCGATGGTCACGCCCTTGACCGCGATGTCGGGCTCGTCGACCGCATAGGCGCCGTATCGATCGCCGCGCTCCTGGCGAACGCCGCCCACCAGGTGCGCTGTCGTTGGCTCGATCAGCGTCACCCGGGCGCTCAATCCGACCCGTGTGCGCCGCGGGCGATACTGGATAAGCACATCGATACCCCCGGTCAGCGAGCGGGTCGACGTCACGGAAAGGCGATTACGGTCTTGATCCCTGTACTGCAGGATGAGCCAAGTCAGCGACGCGAAACCGCAGAGAGAACCCAATAGAAACACAACTTGGATCATCTGTTTGTCCTCGTCGGGGTCCAACAATACCTCAAACGACTGGACTGAGTTGTCGGCGATGTCTCGTGAACAATCAGTTATGTTTCGCAAGACTCGACGATCACGTGCAGATGTGGTCGCCTCGGGGCGGGCAGGCCGCCGTTCGCCGTCAGCGGGGCCTCGGTCGAGCCGGGATCAGACTTCCGCTTCGGCGCCGCAATGCGGGCAGGGCGCGCGGCGGTGAAGAACGACCATGAAGGCCGTCTTGCCGATGACCCAGGCGTTGGGCGATTTGGAGGTGAAGAACGACTTGCCGTCGTAGACCAGCGGGATGAGCAGGCGGTCGCAGGTGTGGCAGCGCACGATGAGCGAGGTGACGACGGCGACCGGCGCGGCGATGACCAGGCCGATCAGGCTGACCGATCCCATCTCGCTGAGCAGGGCGATCCCCAGGCTGCCGCACAGGTAGGAGATCACGTACAGCACGGCGAAAACCAGGCTCGCAACAGCAGAGGCCGCCGCTACATAGAGCGCCGGCCCCGCCTTGGTGGCTGCTGTGTGATAAGTCATCCGCTCGCGCCCGCCCGTTGGCATCCAGCCTTACAGACTAGCTCAGTTCGATGCCCATTTCGTTAACACTCGGGCGCGAGCGGCGTTTTCTGAAGCGCTTACGGTTGCCCGGTGGGCGCCGGTGCGACGGTCGCGGCGGGCGGCGGCGGCGAAACCGTTACCGGCGCCGGCGCGGGCGTAACGGCGGACGGGGGCGCGAAGTTGTGCGTCACCGGCGCGGCGGGCTCAGGAGCCGCGGGCTGGACCGGGGCCGGGTTGACAGCGACCGGCGGCCTGGTGACCGCGTGTTGCGGCGCTGGCGTGAAGGCGCTGGTGTCTTGGCCAGCCGAGGACGCCGCGTTGGCGTCGCGCGCCGTCCGCCTGTGCGCAACGGGCGCAATGACGGGACGGGCGTGTTCCGGCCTGGCCACGCGGGTCACGGGCGCGGGAGACGCCGGGGTCGGCGTTATCTCAGCGACCTGAGCCGGCTGGGCCGGGGTCGGCGTTGTGGCCGCAACCTGCGGCGCGGCGGCGGGGGTCGCCTGAGCCTGAACGGGGGCCGGCGTGGCGTGGGGCTTCATGGCTTCATAGGCGACGACGCCGCCAGCCGCCGCGAGCGCCAGCACCGCGATCGGCGCGGCCGTCATCCACATCGGGCGGCCTTTCGAGCGACGTTCCATACGGCGATAGATTTCGGCGCCGGCACCGATCGAACCGGGCTCGGCGGGGCGCTCGATCTCGTTCCTGTTCAATTCCGTGGTGGTCATGGTGTTCCTCCAACGATTGTTATCCGTCTCGCCGAAGGGAACGGTTAGCTATGCTCGATGTTCCGGTTTTTTTCCGCGACGGGGCGTTCCGGGCCCCGCGGAATCCTTGCGGGGATTGACGCGCCGGCCCACGCCAGACGCTCGGAAACATGCTCCCAGAGCGCCCTGAGTTCGCCGGCGGCCAAGCCCTCGGGGTCCAATTCTTGTGGTGAAAGACCCTGGGCGAAAGCCGTCTGATAGATGCCACGGCTGCGCAACGCGACCGGCGCCAAGGCCAGGCCATAGTCCAGCAGAAGCTCCACCGCCGCACCGACGATCGCCGGTTCGCGGTCCACCCGGCGGCTGGGCGCCTGGTTGAGCACGAAGGCGGCCGGCCGTCCGAGCGGCTTCAGCGCCTCGATGGTCTTGCGGATCGCATGCAGGTCGATCGCGGTCGGGCGCACCACCACCAGCGTCAGTTGGGCGGCCTTGGCGGCGTCGAGCGAATCTTCGATCGACGACGCGCGCGTATCGATCAGCATCAGGTCCAGGCCCGCCCGTTCGGCGGCGAAGCGCATCGGATGGATGGCGGCCGCCTTGCCGTAGATAACGGCCGGTTCGGCGGCCTGTCGCGCGCGCGACCAGTTGACGATGCAGCCCTGCGGATCGGTATCGACCACGATCGTACGCCGCTCGGACAGATGGGCCGCCACCGCCAGATTGGCGATAACGGTCGACTTTCCGGTGCCGCCCTTCTGCGCGACGACCGCGATGATGTTCATCGCCCAACCGATCCCGACCCCGCCCCCAAAGCTCAGACGGCCGAAACCGCTTTCTTAGCCGAGCTTCATGTCGCGGCCGTGACGCGGGGCGGCGAAATGAACCGCGCCTAAACGGCGCCGTCCGTCCCCCTTCAGGCGGCCTGGCCCATGTTCCGCGGCACGGGGTGGGCCAAAGAAGGCTTGAGGCGGATGAGTTTGCATCAATCGACCGAGGGGATGGCTTTCGCCGATCCCGATTGGCGCGGCGAGCCGGACGGGCGGGGCGGTGCGGACCGCGACCTTCGGCCTCTGTCCAGCCTGGCCGAACAGGAGGGTCGGCTGGGCGACTGGATCCGCGGCGGGTCCTGTTATGGCTGGCTCAACGCTTATCAGGCGCGCCGCGCGGCCTTCGAGCTTCAGTCGATCCGCGCCCAGCGCGCGCAAGCCTCGCTCGGCGCCAGCTGTCGGCGCGCCATCCAGTCCAGGCTGGACCGGCTTGACGAGGTGCTCAAGCAGGCGCGGGCCGTGGCCCGGGACTAGGGCTTGGCAAGGCGGGCGACATAGGCTCAGAGTCTGCCGCCGACAGTCCGTTCTAACCTGGGAGGCCAAACTTTGCGGACCCTAGCGCTCCTGGCCGCCGTGATCGCCACCCTGGCCTGCGCGGCGTGCGTCGACGGCGGCGGCGCGCTGGTCTCGTCGGCCGCCTCGCACTTCACCCCCGGCGTCACCACGCGCACCGACGCGATCGCGGCGCTGGGGCCGCCGAGCTCGGTCTATGAGGCGGCGAACGGCGAGAAGACCCTGGCCTGGGCGCGCGATGGCGGCCTGTTCGCCGGCGATGAGACGCACCAGTATGCGGCGGTGTTCGGGCCGGATGACAAGATGCTGCGGGTGGCGTCCGCGCCCTGAACTAAACAGCTCAGGTCGGGCTGGCGGCGTGTCGCCGCGTGGCCCAGAAGGCCAGGAGCGCCGCCAATAGCGCCAGGCCGGCGGCGACGAAGAAGGGCGCGCCGGCCATGAAGGTCTTGCCCTCGGCGCCGGCGGAATGGACATAGACTTCGGCGAACAGGCCGGGTCCGACGATGCCCGCTATGGCGGCCAGGCTGGTGACCGCGCCGTTGAAGCGGCCCTGTTCGCTGGGACCCACCGACCGGCTGCCGATCGCCGACCAGGCCGGATTGGCCACCGCGCCGAAGCACATCAGTGGCACCGCCCACCAGAAGCCGGCGTCGCTGGTCGCCCAGCCCGCGGCCACCAGGGCGGCGGTCTGCAGCATCATGCCGCCGACGGCCGTCACCCGCTCGCCGACCCGCTTGACCACGACGGTCACCAGCCCGGCCTGGGCCACGATCACCCCGGCCGCCAGAACCAGCAGATAGAGGCCGATATGCAGGCCGCTCCATTTGAAACGGTAGGTGGTGTAGACGGCCGCGAAGCTGAACAGGCCGGTCGAGATGACGTACATCAGGAAGGACGGCGTCAATATGCCGATCAGCCTCGGCTGGGCGCGCAACAGGCTGGCGATCGCCTCGAAGGGATTGAGCTGGTGCAGGCTGAGCTTGGCGCGGCGATCCTTGGGCAGGGATTCCGGCAGGATGAACAGGCCGTAGCCGGCGTTGGCCAGGCTGAGGCCCGCGGCGACCCAGAAGGGCGCCCGCACATCGACGAAATCGACCAGGAAGCCGCCGATCGCCGGGCCGATCGCATAGCCGAGCGCGAACGCGGCCTGCAGATAGCCGAACCGCGTTGCGCGCTCCTCCGGCGTCGAGACGTCGGCGACATAGGCATAGGCGGCCGAGGTGCTGCCGGCCGCCGCGCCCGAGATCAGCCGCCCGACGAACAGCCATGGGAAGTTCGGCGCCAGCGCCATGATCAGATAGTCGATCCCCAGGCCGAAATTGGAGGCCAGTATGATCGGTCGGCGTCCGAACCGGTCCGACAGCGCCCCCTGGATCGGGGAAGCGACGAACTGCATGCCGGCGAAGGCGATGGCGAGGAAGCCGATGATCTCGGCGGTCGAGGCAGCCTGGCCGACGCCCAGAGTCCTGACCAGCTTCGGCAGGGCCGGGAAGATCACCCCGAGCGCGGCCGAATCCAGCAGCACGGTGATCAGGATGAAGAGGGTGGCCGTCCGCCGAGGCGGGTGAGACCCGTCGGGGCCGGGCGCGCCGGCTGGCGCAGCGTCGCCGCCGCGTACCGACCCAGGCGTCTCTTGAGTCCCACTCCCCACCGACATGGGTCTAGCCGGAAATTCCCGGCTAGGCCATCGGCGAGGCCTACTCGTAGCGGAGCGCCGTCACCGGCTTGGCCCGCGCCACCAGCACCGACTGGACGGAGACAGTCACCAGGGCGATCAGCACCGCCGCCAGCGCCGCCGCGACGAAGGTCAGCAGCGACGGGTCCACATGGTAGGCGAAGCCGCGCAGCCACCAGTTCATCACCGCGTAGCCGACCGGCCAGGCGATCAGATTGGCCAGCAGCACCGGCCGGGTGAATTGCCACAGCAGCAGCCGCAATATGTCCGACGAGCTTGCGCCCATGGCCTTGCGGATGCCGATCTCCTTGGTCCGCCGCTCGGCCGTGTAGGCCGAAAGCGCGAAGAGGCCGAGGCAGGCGATGGAGACGGCGACCGCGGCGCAGACGGCGATGAAGGCGCCCTGGATCACCGTGTCGAGGTACTGCAACAGCAGCAGCTGGTCGACAAACAGCCGCAAGACCGGCTGGCCGCCGCTGACCCGCTTGAAGACACGATCGATGGCGACGAGGGTCTGCGGCATGCGGCTCGGATCGAGCTTGATGTTGAGCGCCACCGACGCGAACCAGTCGGTCTTGGGCCCGACATAGAAGAAGCCGCCCTGGATCGGCCGGCGGACCGAGCCGAAGGTGAAGTCGGGAACCACGCCGATCACTTCCGATGGCTTCAACGGCGGCTCCGGCGCGCTGATCGCCTTCAGCGACAGGTTCGGCCGGAAATGCCAGTTCACCAGCCGTCCGATGGCGGCCTGGGGCGAGGCGAAGCCAAGCGACCGCACCGCCGACTCGTTGAGCACGATGGGCGGCGCGGCGTCAGTCAGGCCCGCACCGTCATCGCCCGGGCGGTTGGACTGGAACAGCCGCCCCGCCACCGGCCGGATGCCATAGATGTCGAAGAAGCCGAAATCGACCGGTGCCCAGCTGACGATGACCTTCTTGCCGTTGGCCGCGACCAGGTCGTCGGTGGAGCTCATATTGATGGCGGCGGGGGAAGAACAGGCCGCGGCCCGGACGCCGGGCAGCGCGGCTATGGCGTCGCGCAGCCCGTCGGTGCAGGGCGAGGCGAACAGCATCACCACGCCGTCCTTGTTGGTGTGGGTGGCGTCCTTCAGGGCGAAAACGGTCTGGCGGTAGATGGTGACCGTCGAAAGCACCAGCGTGATCAGCACCGCGAATTGCGCCACCACCAGGGCCTGGCGCACGCGCCCGCCGCCGCCGCCGGTGATCGGGCCGCCCTTGAGAACCGACGAGGGGCGGAACGAGGACAGCACCAGGGCGGGATAGAGCCCGGCCAGGATGCCAGTCGCCGCCGCCACGCCGATCATGGCGACCAGCAGCGCCGGATCGGTCAGATAGTCGAACGCCATCTTGCGCTGCAGCGCCGCGTTCACGCCGGGAAGCACCAGTTCGGCCAGGGCGACGCCCAGGACCAGGGCGAGCGCGACATAGACCAGGGCCTCGCCCATGAACTGGACGATGAGGTCCTTGCGCTCGGCGCCGACCGCCTTGCGCACGCCGACCTCGACCGCGCGTCTTGCGGCCCGCGCGGTCATCAGGGTGACGAAATTGATCGCCGCGACGATGACGATCAGCACGCCGATCACCGCGATGCCGCCCAGGACCTTGACGTCCGTCCCCGGCTTCTGGTCGCCGCCTTGCGAGGGCTGCAGATGGATGGCGGTCAGCGGCTTCAGGCTCAGCGACGCCCGCGACTGGCGCAGCTCCGGCGCGACTTCGGCGAACGTCGGCATGATGCGCCGCGCCACGAAGCTGGGCATCGCCGCCTGGACCGACGCCGCCGAGACTCCGGGTTTCAGACGGACATAGGTGACCACCACATTGTTCAGATAGCCGCCGCCGCTGATCTGCTTGATCGCCGAGAAGGGCGCGCTGGACGGACCGAAAACGTCGCCGGCCAGGCTGGTGTTGGATGGCAGGTCTTCGATCACCGCCGCGACGCGCATGGGATCGCCGTCGACCTGCAGCACGCCGCCGATGGGCGCGTCGCGGCCGAAGTATTTCCGCGCCGCCGTGCGGGTGAGGACCAGCGCGTCCGGCGCTTCCAGCGCCGTCCCCGGATCGCCGGCGACCGCCGGCAGCGTCATGATCTTGAAGAAGTCCGGATCGACCCAGACGAAGCCGCGCTCGCTGACGCTCACATCGCCGCGCCGGACGGCCGGTGGAAAACTCCCGCCCGCGACCCGCGCCGTGTACTGGATCTGCGGGAAGTCCAGCTTCAGGTCGTCGGCCAGATTGGTCGAGGTGGCGTCGATATCCAGCGGCTTGCCATCTGTGCCCACCCCTTTGATGTTCATCACGAAGATGCGGTCGTGGCCGGGGATGAACTGGTCGTAGGTCATCTCGTGGCGCACATAGAGGCCGATCAGGATCGCCGCGGCGAAGCCGATGGCCAGGCCCGCGACGGTGACGGCGGCGTAGAAGCCGTTGCGCTCCAGGTTGCGCAGGGCGGCGGCGAGATAGCTGCGGAACATCGGTCTTGTCCTTTCAGGCCGCCAGCAGGGTTTCGCTGACCACGCGGCCATCGAGCAGCTTGATCGTCCGCTGGGCCGCCGCCGCGTGGGTGAGGGAGTGGGTGACCATCACCACCGTCACCCCGCTCTTCGCCGCCTGGCTGAGCATGGCCATCACCGCCTCGCCATTGGTGGTGTCGAGATTGCCGGTGGGTTCGTCGGCCAGGATCAGTTTCGGCTCGGAGACCAGGGCGCGGGCGACCGCGACGCGCTGTTGCTGGCCGCCGGACAGCTGCTGCGGCCGGTGACCGGCCCGGTGGCTGACGCCGACGCGGTCCAGCGCCTCGCGGACGCGGCGTTTGCGCTCCGCGCCGGGCACGCCGCGGTAGATCAGCGCCACCTCGACATTTTCCGCCACAGTCAGGTCGTCGATCAGGTTGAAGCTCTGGAAGACGAAGCCGATCCGGTCGCGCCGCAGCTGGGTGAGCCGCTTTTCCGGATAGCCCGCGACGTCTTCGCCGAAAAAGTCGTAGACGCCGCTGGTCGGACTATCGAGCAGGCCCAGCACATTCAGCAGGGTCGACTTGCCGCATCCCGACGGCCCCATGATGGCGACGAATTCGCCGGCGCCGATCTCCAGTGAGACGTTGTCGAGGGCGAGGGTTTCGACCTCGCTGGTCTGATAGGTCTTGCAGACCTTTTCCAGCCTAAGCATGTGCTAGCTCCCTATTTGGTCAGATCGACGCGATCGACATGTTCGAAGGCGGCGTAGTCGGAGGTGATGACCCGGTCGCCGGGCTTGAGGCCGTCCAGGATCTCGACCTGTTCGGTGTTGCGGCGACCGATCTTGATGCGGCGGCGTATCGCGTGGCGGCCGCTCGGATCGACCACCATCACCCAGTCGCCGCCGGTGCGCTCGAGGAAGGGGCCGGCCGCCAGGACCAGCGCCGGCTGGTCGCCGCCGAGCGAGAGCCTGCCCTCGACCGCCTCGCCGGGCAGCAGGCCCGGCGGCGCCGCGCCGTCGAACTCCAGATCGACCGTGAAGACGCTGTCCTTGACCTGCGGATAGACCCGCTCGACGCGCAACTTCCAGGTCTTGTCGTCGATATCCGCGATGGCCGTCTGACCGGCGCGGACGCGGCCGAGATAATATTCGTCGATGCTCGCCTCGACCTTGAAGCCGGTATTGGGCACGATCTCGCCCAGCCGCTCGCCGCGATTGTGGTTCTCGCCGATGTTCCGCACCAGGTCGGTGAGCTGGCCGGCGACCGGCGCCTTGACCACCAGGTCGTCGAGCTTGCCGCGGGTGATCGCCAGGCTCTGCCGCAGGCTGGCCAGTTCGGCATGCACCTCCGGAAGCTGGCGCACGCGCAGGCTCTCCTGCCGGGCGTCGCTTTGCGCCTGTAAGGGGCGCAGGCGGGTGTCGTAGGCGAGTTCGTCCTTCAGCTGGTCGCTCACCTCCAGCGGGATGTCGCCGGCGGCGGCGAGTTCGCTGCGGCGTGCGGCGGCCCGGCTCAGGCGCACGATGTTGAAATCGATCTCGGCCGCGGCCTTTTCATTGCTCAGCCGCGTGTCCTCGAGCTGCTTCTCATAGGTCTGCAGCTGGGTGATCGACTCGACCAGCCGCCCCTCGCGGTCGAGCACGTCCAGTTCCAGCTCGGTATTGCGAAAGGCCAGAAGCGGCTGGCCGGCGCTGACCATGTCGCCGGCATGGGCCATAACCCGCGCGACCTGGCCGCCCTCCAGGGCGTCGAGATAGATGGTGTCGTGGGGGGCGATCTTGCCGCGCAGCGGGGTCAGATCGTGGAAGACGCCCGCTTCGACGGTGTCGATGGTCACGGTCGCCATCGGCGTCCGCACCGAGCGCTGCGCGCCGCCAATGACGGCAACCGCCAGGGTGACGATCGCGCCCAGCGCAAGGGTCGAGCCGACGCCGATCATGATCCGCCTGTTCCGGCGCGCCGAACGCGGGACCTTGCGATCCATGTCCACGCTCATGCGCGTCCTCCAACCCAAGCAGTATGAGGCGATCGAGGCCTTGGGAGAAACGACATAGAATCAGTGGCTTGGCCCGCAGACGGCATCTGTCGGAGACCCGAGCTGTCCGAAAACGGACAGAGGTTGGAACCGGGCGCGGCGCAAACTAGGCTGCGGCGCATGGCCGGACCCGTTCTTGTGGTCGACGATGATCGCGATGTCCTCCACGCCGCGCGGCTGGCGCTGGCGCGAGACGTCGAGCGCGTCGAGACCGCGCTGGCGGTGGAGGGGCTCGAGGACAGGCTCAAGGCCGACGCCTATGATGTGGTCCTGCTCGACATGAATTTCGCCCTTGGCGACCAGAGCGGCCAGCAGGGGTTGAGCGTGCTCGACCGGACGCGGCGCTTCGATCCCAACCTGTCGATCGTGCTGATGACCACCTTCGGCGGCGTGGCCCTGGCCGTCGAGGCGCTGAAGCGCGGCGCCGTGGACTTCGTGCTGAAACCCTGGCGCAACGACAAGCTGGTCGCCTCGGTGACCACCGCCGCGGCGCTGACGCGCTCCAAACGCCAGGCCGACGGGACCTTCGACCTCGACGGCGCCGAACGCGCCGCGATCCAGCGCGCCCTGGCGCACCACGACGGTAATATCTCGCGCGCGGCCGTGGCGCTCGGCCTGACCCGCCCGGCGCTCTACCGCAGAATGGCCAAGCATGGACTCTAGGCTGTCTGGCGCGAGCCTGTTCTCGCTTGGTCTGGTGGTGCGGGTCGCGGCGATCGGCGCCCTGGGCTTCGGCGTCATCGAGTTGCTGGTCACCTACCGCCTCTATGCGACCGCCCTGGTGCTGTTCGGCTTCGCCGCCCTGGTTTTTCTCGATCTCAGGCGCGCGGTGCTGCGCGCCGACCGGGTGCTGGCCCGCTTTGTCGATGGGCTGGCGGGCGGAGATTTCGACAGGGCCGGGCGCGGCGCGGCGGGCTTTCGCGCCCTGGCCGCGTCGATCGACCAGGCGGCGGTTGGGCTGCAGGCGGATCGCGCGGCGCGGCAAGGCCGGATCGACTATCTGCAGACCCTCGCCGACAGCGTCTCGGCGGCGCTGCTGGTGGTCGAGCGCGATGGCGCTATCGTCCTGGCCAACCGGGCGGCGCGGAAACTGGCCGGCGAGGAGGTCGCCCGCCTGGCCGACATCGCGGCCATCGGGCCTGCGGCGGCCGACCGTATCCTGGCGCTCGCGCCCGGCGGACGCGAGGTCGTCCGGCTCGAGGATGGTCGTCCCATGCTGGCCTCGGCGGTGCTGTTCCGGGCGCCGGGCGGGGCGGCCCAGCGGCTGATCTCGCTGCAGGACATCGCCGTCGAGCTGGATGCGGTCGAATTGAAGGCCTGGCAGGACCTGGTGCGGGTCCTGGCGCACGAGATGATGAATTCGCTGACCCCGATCTCGTCGCTGGCCGAGAGCCTGCAGCACCGGCTGGACCAGCCGGCCGAGGTGGCCGCCGCCGTCGAGGTGATCGTCCGCCGCAGCTTGGGCCTCATGACCTTCGTCGACCGCTATCGCAAGGTCGCCGAGATTCCCGACCCGGTGCTCGTGCCCGTCGCCCTGGGCCCATTCGCCGCCGCGCTCGATCGTCTGATGCGCCCGACGATCGAGGCCGCCAACGCCGCCTATAACAGCCAGGTCGAGCCCGAGGACCTGAACGTCGCCGCCGATCCCGATCTGTTGGAACAGGCGATCATCAACCTGCTCAAGAACGCCATCGACGCCGTCGCCGGGACGGCCGCGCCCAGCCTCTCGATTTCGTATCGCCTGCGCGGCGATCAGGTCGAGATCGCCGTCGCCGACAATGGCCCCGGCCTGACCAGGGAGGTCCGGGAAAAGCTGTTCGTCCCCTTCTTCACCACCAAGGCGGACGGATCGGGGATCGGATTGAGCGTGGCGCGGCAGATCGCGCTGGCCCACCACGGCCAGCTCGAGGCGCGCCCGAACCCGGGCGCCGGAACCGCCTTCGTGCTTGTCCTGCCGGCGGGATCGTCCTAGGCGAAGCGCCGCCAGGCAGCTTGGCGGGAGACGCCAAGCGCCTTGCCGATATCGGCCCAGCTCACCTCGCGATCGCGCAGGACGTCGACATGATGCTGCACCTGTTCGCCGACGCGCTCGAAAGTGGTCTCGGCGCTGGCGAGCAGGGCCAGCAGCCGATCGGTCGCCATCTGTTCGGGCTTGGTGAAATCGGGCTTGGCCTCGGGCGCCGCCTTCTTGGCGTCGGCTTCGCTCTCGGCGGCGAGGATCTTGTCGCACAGGCCGACGCAGTCGTTGCAGATGAAGACCGCCGGCCCGGCGATCAACTTGGCCACCTCATGCTGCGACTTGCCGCAGAAGGAGCAGTACATGGTGTGCTTGGTCGTCGCGGGATCGGCTTGCGGGGTGGTTTCGGTCGCGGCCATGGCGAACCTCCATGTGTCAATGATGAGTTGACAGTCAATATCGTGTTGACGCTTGGACGTCAACATTGCATTGACACGGAAGCGACGCGTGGCGCGAACAACGGCTCCGGCAAGCTCCCTGCGATCCGCATACGACGGACCGACAAGCAGACTCCCTGAATGTCCGCTAAGGGTGGTTTGCGGGCGTTGGCATGATCGCCCACAATAGAGAGATGCAGCA
>CALAEG010000377.1 GCA_937890965.1 uncultured Caulobacteraceae bacterium
TGCCTAACAAGTCGTGAAAATCGCCACCGAATGCGTCTGGTTTGACACTGCCGAAACGTGGGATGTGCGCTGGGTGTGCGGACGAACCGGGCCGCCAACATGTCGGTACCGCTCCCTGTGCTGCACCGCATCGGCGAGGTCTACCACGGCCCGAGCTGACGCGCCTCGCGCCACAGGCGCCCTGACGGGGCGAGCCGCGGCCAGAGACGTCAGCTGCATTTCGAATACCCGCAGTCCATTCAGGTGTCACAGCCTTCCTTGCGCAGGAGCGACAGGCCTCCACAGCGCGGACAGCTGAGGGCCGGCCGCGCAGGCGCCAACTCGTGCGCTGGGCCGGCCTCGATGGGCAGGCGGCTGTCCCCGGCCAAGTGCCGCTCGATGACGTCACCGATGGCCGCCAGCAGCGACGGCACATAGCGCCCGTTGATCCACCCGCCGCCGCGCGGATCGAACACCGCCTTCAGCTCTTCGGCCACGAACGAGACGTCGCCCCCGCGTCGGAACACTGCCGAGATCATGCGGGTCAGTCCGACCGTCCAGGCGTAGTGCTCCATGTTCTTGGAGTTGACGAAGATCTCGAAGGGGCCGCGCTCCCCATCGACGACAGTGTCATTGATGGTCACGTAGACGGCGTGGGCGCTCTCCGGCCAGCTGATCTTGTAGGTCGCCCCTTCGAGACGCTCAGGCCGCGGGATCAAGGGCGCGCTGGCCGGCGTGGCGGCCGCCGCGACCGGCGCGGCTCTCGCGGGCGTGACGGTCAGGACCGAACCGGTTATCGCGTTCGGCCGATAGGTCGTCAGGCCCTTGCACCCCAGCCCATAGCCGTCGCGGTAGATCGCGGCGAAGGCGTCGAAAGGGATGTCCTCCCGGCAGTTGATGGTTTTCGAGATCGAAGCGTCGATGAAGGCCTGAGCGGCTGCCTGCATCGCGAGATGGTCTGCCGGCTGCAAATCCTGGGCGGTGACGAAGGCGTTTTCGGGCGGAGGTTCGTCGCCCTTCAGCTTCCGCCAGGCGGCGAGCGCGTAGTCCTCGATCGCCTCCTCATGCTTCGAGCCGTCCTGCTGCAGGACCTTGCGGCTATAGGCGAATGCGAAGACGGGCTCGATCCCCGACGAGACGTTGCCGGCCAGCAGCGAGGTGGTGCCCGTTGGCGCGATCGAGGTGAGGCAGCCGTTGCGGAGTCCATGCGCCTGGATCGCGGCGCGGGTCTCTTCGTCGAGCGACTTGAGGTTCGGCCGCTTGAGCATGACGGGATCGTAGAGCGGGAAGGCGCCCTTCTCCTCGGCCAGGGCCGCCGAGGTCCGGTAGGCCTCGCGCTTGATCACCGACAGCCAACGGGACGTCAGCGCCAGGGCTGCGTCGTCGCCGTAGCGCACTCCGCAGAAGATCAGGGCGTCGGCCAGGCCGGTCACACCCAGGCCGATCCGGCGCTTGGCTTTGGCATCCGTCTCCTGCGCCGGCAACGGGAACTGCGACACGTCGATGACGTTGTCGAGCATTCGCACGCCGGTGCACGTCAGGTTGGCAAGCTCGCCCTCGTCGAGCGCCGCGTCCCGCTGGAACGGCGCCCGCACCAGCTTGGCCAAGTTAATCGAGCCCAGCAGGCAAGCGCCGTAGGGCGGCAGCATCTGTTCGCCGCAAGGATTGCTAGCCGAGACCGTCTCGCAATGGGCGAGATTGTTGAGCGCGTTGACCCGGTCGATGAAGATCACGCCCGGCTCGGCGCAGTCGTAGGTCGCGCGCATCAGCCGCGCCCACAGATCGGTCGCCTTGATGGTTCGCGCGACGATGCCGTTGAACGTGAGCGGCCAATCACGGCCCTTGTCGAGCGCGTCCATGAAGGCGTCTGTAACCAGCACCGAGAGGTTGAAATTGCGCAGCCGCTGCGCATCCCGTTTGGCGTCGATGAAGGCTTCGATGTCCGGATGGTCGATGCGCAGGCAGCCCATCATGGCCCCGCGGCGCTGTCCGGCGGACATGATCGTCCTGCACATGCCGTCCCAGACATCCATGAAGCTGAGCGGCCCCGACGCGTCGGCGCCGACGCCATGCACCCGCGCTCCGTCCGGCCGGATGGTCGAGAAGTCCATCCCGACCCCGCCACCCTGCTGCATGGTCAGCGCCGCTTCGCGCAGGTGGTCGAAGATGCCGCCGAGGTTGTCGGGAATCGTCCCCATGACGAAGCAGTTGAACAGGGTGACCGATCGCTCCGTCCCCGCCCCAGCCAGGATCCGTCCCGCTGGCAGGAAGCGGTAGTCCTCGAGCGCGCGGGAGAAATGCTCAGCCCAGTGCGCCCGCGCTGCCGGGGCCTCGACCTCGGCCAGAGCGAGCGCCACCCGCGCCCAGGTGTCCTCGACCGAAGCGTCGCCATGGCCGTCTGCTCCGGCGGGTGCGAAGCGGTACTTGCTCGCCCAAATCTCGCCGGCAAGAGGATTGTCGAAGGCCATTGATCACACCAGCAGGGCGCGCCCCCAGGGCGCAGCCGCAGTCGTGTCTTCGTGAACGGCGACGCCGAGTCGCGCCTTGCGCTGGATCAAGGCCATGTCGGCGCAGGCACAGGCGAACCGATTTCCGGGGCCTGTCCTGGCGCTGACGCGAGCGAGACGATTCCCTAAGTGATCAATGATCACATTTTGATCTGGCGCAAAGACGAGGCGGCGAAGTAGGCGCAACCGTAACCGTCATCCGAGACACCGGTCGAAACCGATGCGGGAGGAACGAACACAACGCGGCGAAGCTGTCACTGGGTTTTGCAGCCGTTCTGAGCCCTCCTTGAACCGTTGGGCACGTCGAACGACTGAGCCTCTGGACCGAGTGGACAGCCATGGAAGGAACGTGACATGGCGATGCTTGCAGTCGACCTGGATCCGGATTTCACCGAGACGGAACGCGCGGCATGGGAGACAGCGCACCGGTTCGCCCGCGACGTCATGCGGCCCGCCGGTGAGGCGCTCGACAAGCTGCCTGCAAGCGAGGTCATCGCGCGCGACTCCATCCTCTGGGATGTCTTCCGCCAGCACCGCGAGTTGGGGCTGGGCCTGGACGCCGCCGACGGGGACCCCGACCTTTCGCTGGCGGAGCAGGCCCGCATTCGCTGCTTCGTCGGCGAGGAACTCGGCTGGGGAGATACCGGCTTGGCGATCAGTCTGGGTGTCGCGGGCTTTCCGACCATGATGGCCCGGATGTCGGGCAATCCGGCGTTGATCGAGCGGTTTCCCGCTGGAACGCTGGGCTGCTGGGCCATAACCGAGCCGGGACACGGCTCCGATCTTATCAATTTCGACGGGACGCTCAGTCATCCCGGCGGCCACGACGAGCGGCCCAATTGCATCGCGCGCCTCGACGGCAATCAGTTCGTGATCACCGGTCAGAAGTCCGCCTGGGTCTCGAACGGAACGATCGCGGACGCCGCGGCTCTGTTCTGCTCCGTCGACATGGGCGACGGGCGCGTCGGCGGCGGCGTATTCGTGGTGCCGCTCAACGAGGGCGGTGTCAGCAAGGGCAAGCCCACCGACAAGATCGGCCAGCGGGCGCTGAACCAGGGCGAGATCTTCTTCAACGACCTCAAAGTCCCGGCAGACTCGCTCGTCGTTCCGCCGGAGGGGTACCGAGCCGCCGCCGATCGGGTCCTTTGCCTGGCCAACGCCAGCATGGGAACGACGTTCGTCGGCTGCGCGCGCGCCGCCTTCGAGTTGGCGACCGACTACGCCAAGACGCGCGTCCAGGGCGGTGTCGCGATCTTCGCGCACCAGAGCATGAAGGCGCGCCTGTTCAAGATGTATCAGAAGGTCGAGGCGGCGCGGGCGTTGAACCATCGGGTCGTCCGCATCAACACCGGACGGGAGACGCCGCTACTGGAACTGGCCATCGCCTCGAAGGTGACGTCGACCCAGGCGGCGTTCGAGGTGGCGAGCGACGCGTTGCAGGTGTTCGGCGGCGCCGGAATCTCGCGGGACTGCCCGATCGAGAAAATCTTCCGCGATGCGCGGATCTCGATGATTGAGGACGGCTGCAACGAGGTCCTCGGCATGGTGGCCGCGGCGCGCTTCTGACTTTCGTTCACCCCGGCGGGAGGCCGGACCATGAAGATGAATGCCTATGTCGCAGGGGTTGGGATGACCGGTTTCGGCCGGATGATGGACCGCGGCCTCAAGTCCCTCGGCGCTGAAGCCATTAAGGCCGCGCTCTTCGATGCCGGCGTCGACAAGCGCGAGGTGCAGGCAGCCTGGATGTCCAACGCCGCCGCCGGGGTCCTGACCGGCCAGGAGTGCATCCGGGGCGAAGTGGTCCTGCGAAGCGTCGGCATGGGCGGCCTGCCCGTCGTCAATGTCGAGAACGCCTGCGCCAGCGCCTCGACCGCGTTCAATCAGGCCTGCGCGATGGTGAGCGCCGGCCTCTACGACATCGTCTTGGCCTGCGGCGTCGAGAAAATGTACTTCGAAGACCGGGCCAAGGTGTTCGGCGCCTTCATGGGCGCCGTGGACGTCGAGCAGCTTCAGTCTATCCTCGACGGCCTGCAGAAATCGGCGGCGGCCAGCGGCGCGAGCGAAGCTTCCAAGGGCGCCGGCAAGAACCGATCCATGTTCATGGACATTTACGCCGCCGCGGCGCGCTCGCATATGCAGCGCTTCGGCACCACGGCCGAGCAGTTCGCCATGGTCTCGGCCAAGAACTCGTTCCACGGCTCGCTCAATCCGCGCGCTCAGTTCCGCGAGGCGTTGACAGTGGAACAGGTGCTCGCCTCACCGATGATCGCGGAGCCCTTGACCCGGCCCATGTGCTCCCCGATCGGCGACGGCGCCGCCGCCGTCGTCATTGTCAGTGAGCGCAAGATGCGGCAGCTTGGGCTGGAAAACCCGGTCCGCGTGGTCTCCAGCGTCCTGAAGTCGGGATGGGATCATGGCGCCGGCGAAGCCGGCCTTTCCGAGGTGTGCGCACAGGAAGCCTACGAGGAGGCGGGCCTCGGTCCGCGTGAGCTCAGCCTGGTGGAGCTCCACGACGCCTCGGCGCCCGCCGAGATCATGGCCTACGAGGCCATCGGCCTTTGCCCGAAGGGCGAAGGCGGCCGCCTCGTTGAAGAGGGCGCCACCCGGCTCGGCGGCCGCATCCCCGCCAGCACCTCGGGCGGCCTCTTGCGCAAGGGCCACCCGATCGGCGCCACGGGCTTGGCGCAGGTGGTGGAGATCACCGAACAGCTTCGGGGCCACGCCGGCGCGCGTCAGGTGGACGGCGCAAGGGTCGGGCTTTGCCACAACGGCGGCGGCAACATCGGCGCCGACGCCGCCGCCCAATGCGTTTCCATCCTGGTCAGAGGGTGATCGGATATGCCCCGCACACTGAATGAAATGGTGCTGGCCGACCTGATCGCGGCGCGGGCGGAGCAGAGGCCCGATCTCGACGTCGTGACCTTCGAAGGCGGCGAAACCGGCCTGGATGAGGTTCGCACCTATGCCGAGCTCTGGGCCAATGCGAACCGGCTAGCGGCCGGATTGATCGAGCGTGGTATGAACTACGGCGACCGGTTCGCGATCCTGCTGCGCAACCACCCCGAGTTCATCGAGCTGATGGTCGCCGCCTCCCTAACCGGGCTGGTGTTCGTGCCCATTGACCCGCGCACCCGTGGCGCCAAGCTCGCCTACACCCTGAACAACTCCGGCTGCCGCGGCGTCGTCTGCGCTGATTACAACCTGGCGCAGGTGGATGAGATCCTCGGCCAGGTTCCATCCATCGACTGGATCTGGGCGCTCGAACCCCAGGTGACGCCCGGGGCAATGGCCGTGGGCGATGTCGCCGGAGCGGTCAGTCTGTCGGAGATCCTCGTCCGGCCGGAAACCTCGGTCGACATGCGGCTGCGCGATCCCAACGATCCATTGCAGATCATCTACACCTCCGGCACCACCGGCGATCCGAAGGGCGTGGTCTTCGGCAACGCACGCTTCGGCGGCGCGACCATGCTGACGGCGATGCTGGGGATCGGCGCGGACGAGCGGCCCTACACCGGGCTCTCCCTCACCCACGGCAACGCCCAGCTGATGACCCTGGCCTCGGCATTGCGCGTGGGTCAGCGGGCGGTGTTCAGCCGCAAGTTCACCAAGTCGCGCCTCTGGGACATCACCCGCAAGTACGGCTGCACCTTCTTCAATCTCTTGGGCGGCATGTCGACCGCCATCTATTCGGAGCCGGTTAAGCCCGACGACGCGGACAATCCGGTGAAGTTCGTCCTCAGCGCAGGTATGCCGGCCGCAATCTGGGAGAGCTTCGAGCAGCGCTTCGGGCTGAAAGTCCTTGAGGCCTACGGCGCGATCGAAGGCGGCATGGCCTTCAAGCCGATCGGCGCGGGCCCGATCGGCAGTTTCGGCAGGCCGCCGGCCAATCTCGACATGCGAGTGGTCGACGAGGCCGGCGCGGAATGCCCGCCCGGCGTGCTGGGCGAGCTGGTCAGCCGACCGATCACTGGCGCTGCCTCCCAGGTCACCTATTTCAACAACCAGGCCGCATCCGAACAGAAGACGGCGGGCGGCTGGCTGCGCAGTGGCGACATCTGTCACCGCGACGCCGAGGGCTGGCTCTACTTCGACTATCGCAACGGTGGCGGCATCCGCCGCAACGGCGACTTCATCAACCCGGGCTTCGTCGAAGCCGCTTTGGCCGAGATCCCCTCGGTCACCGACGTCTATGTCTATGGCGTCCCGTCCGCGAGCGGCGCGCCCGGCGAGAAGGAGGTCGTCGCCGCCATCGTCGTCGACCGGACCAGGTTCGATGCCGCCGCGGTCTTCGCAGCGTGCCAGGCGACGCTGGAGGCGAACTTCGTTCCGAGCTTCCTGCAGGTGCTGGACGAGATCCCGAAGACGGCGTCGGAGAAGCCGCAGGACCGGTTCCTGATCGAGGCCCTGCAACGGCCGACCGCGGAGGTCTACCGGTGTCGCAACGGCAGGGCGGAACGCGTTGCGCCCGAGGCCTTCACGCCGGCGAACGATGGACGGGCGGCGTCGGAGAAGCAGCGGGCGAAGGCGCCGGCATGAGCCCTGTAGCCGGCGATCAGCGGAGAACGACGATGAGCGACGCACTCGACATCGAAGATCTAGAAGCTCTCGAAGACCTC
>CALAEG010000378.1 GCA_937890965.1 uncultured Caulobacteraceae bacterium
ACCCGCGCCACGCCGCGGGCATTGGCGAAGCCGTTGCCGGCGGGGATCTCCGCGCGCAGCCACGCCTCCTCGCCCCACTTCTCGCGCGGCAGGGGCGGGTTGTTGTGCATGCGCATGCCGATGCTGTCGGGATCGCCGACCGGCATTTCCGGCGTCGCCGGCGGGATGGAGGCGCCGATTCGATGATCGTCCTTCGGGTCGACGCCGATATGGAAGTCGGCGTCGAGTGGGCCGGCGATCTCGCGGGCGAAAAAGGTCCCCAGGCTCTGGCCGGTGATGCGGCGGACCACCTCGCCGACCAGATAGCCCTGGGTGATGGCGTGGTAGCCGGATGCGGTTCCGGGCTCCCACCAGGGCGTCTGGGCGGCCAGCAGGCTGGTGCATTTCTCCCAGTCGTAGAGGTCGTCCATCTCGATGCGCGCCTCCCATCCGGGAAGGCCGGCGGTATGGCCGAGGCAGTGGCGCACCAGGACGCCCGCCTTGCCGCCCGCGGCGAACTCCGGCCAGTAGCGGGCGACCGGCGCGTCGACATCAAGCTCGCCGCGGTCGGCCAGCAGGAGCGCCGAGAGCGCCGTCGCCGTCTTGGTGGTGGAGGCGACGCCGACAATGGTGTCGCGTTCCCAGGGCTGGGTTGCGGCCGCGTCCTTCGCCCCGCCCCAGAGATCGACCACCGTCTCGCCGTCCAGGGTGATGACCACCGAGGCGCCGACATCCGCCCCGCGCGCGAAATTGGCCTCGAACGCCGCCCGCACGCTGGCGAAACGGTCGTTGCATTGACCCTGAATGGGGAAATAACTGGCGTTGGTGCTCATATTTCGGCTGTCTGGTCCGTGGCCCTCACCCCGAGGCGCGGCTCTTTAGCACTGCCACTTACCTGCGTCGCGATGGTTCTTGCATGATTCTGCACGATCATGATTGAAGACGGGCTATCGCCACGGCGCTTCGGCCGCCGATCGCTTTAAGTCCACACCTGGGAGGTGTTCGTCGAATGGATGGCCACACCGACACCGTCGGCGCCGGACTCCTGCCGAACCTGTGGGATGAGGCCCATGCGGCGAGCCTGACGCCGCAAGGCCGGCTGCTCTATCGCTCGAACCTGCTGGGCGCCGACAAGCGGGTGACCAATTTCGGCGGTGGCAACACCTCCTCCAAGATCGTCATGGCCGATCCGCTCACCGGCCAGCCCACGCCCGTGCTTTGGGTGAAAGGGTCAGGCGGCGACCTCGGCTCGATGCAGCTTGACGGGTTCGCCACCCTCTATCTCGACCGGCTGAAGACGCTGCATGGCCTCTATCGCGGCCCCGAGCACGAAGACGAGATGGTGGCGCTCTACGCCCACTGCGCTTTTGGCCTGAATGGCCGCGCGCCCTCGATCGACACGCCGCTGCACGGGCTGGTCGACCGCGCCTGCGTCGACCACATGCACCCGGACGCGGTGATCGCCATCGCGGCTAGCGCCGACAGCCGCGCGCTCACGCAAGAGATCTATGGCGACGAGATCGGCTGGCTGCCCTGGGTGCGGCCGGGGTTCGAGCTCGGCGTGCGGCTGCAAAGATTCGCCAGCGAACACCCCGAGGCCAAGGGCGTCATCCTGGAGGCGCACGGTCTCTTCACCTGGGGCGACAGCGACCGCGAGGCCTATGAGACCACGCTGGACGTGATCAACCGCGCCATCGCCTGGCTGGCGGAAAAGGCGCCGAATGCGCGGCCCTTTGGTGCGACCACCGCCGCCGTGCTCGCCGCGCCCGAGCGCAAGGCCCTGGCCGCGAGGCTGATGCCCCGCCTGCGCGGCCTGGTCTCGGCGGGCGGTCGCAAGATTGGCCATTTCGACGACAGCACTGCCGTGCTGGAGTTCGTCAATTCCGCAGGCCTGGAGCCACTGGCGGCGCTCGGCACCTCCTGCCCCGACCATTTCCTGCGCACCAAGATCTGGCCGTTGGTCCTGGCCTTCGATGGGGCGAAAGAAGACGCCTCCGAACTCATCGAGCGCGCGCCGGCGGCCATCGAGGCCTATCGGGCCCGCTACACCGCCTATTACGAGCGGTGTCGCAGGCCGGACTCGCCAGCCATGCGCGACGCCAATCCGGTGGTCTATCTGATCCCCGGCGTCGGCATGATCACCTTTGCCGCCGACAAGGCCACGGCGCGGATCGCGGCGGAATTCTACATCAACGCCATCAACGTCATGCGCGAAGCCAGCCGCGTCTCAACCTACCGTGGCCTGCCCGAACAGGAAGCCTTCGACATCGAGTACTGGCTGCTCGAAGAGGTCAAGCTGCAGCGGCTGCCGGCGCGCAAGCCCCTGGCCGGGCGGATCGCCATCGTCACCGGCGGCGCCGGCGGGATCGGGGCGGCGACTGCGCGCAGATTGCTGGCCGACGGCGCCTGCGTGGTCATCTGCGACATCGACCGCAACGCCTTGGCCGAAGCCGAACGGACCCTGACCGGCGAGTTCGGGACCGATCTGGTGCGCGCCGTCTGGGTCGACGTGACCAGCGAGCAGGCCATAGCCGACCTCTATGTCGAGACGGCGCTGGCCTATGGCGGCCTGGACATCTGCGTCTCCAATGCCGGCCTCGCCTCGGCGGCGCCGATCGAGGACACCTCGCTGGAACTCTGGCGGCGCAATATGGACGTGCTGTCGACCGGCTACTTCCTGGTCAGCCGCGAGGCGGTGCGGCTGCTCAAGGGCCAGGCCCTTGGCGGATCGCTGATCTTCGTCGGCTCCAAGAACGCGCTGGCCGCCTCGCCCGGCGCCTCGGCCTACGGCGCGGCCAAGGCCTCGGAGCTGCACCTGGCCCGCCTGCTCGCGGTCGAGTGCGCGCCGCTGGGCGTGCGCGTGAACGTGGTCAACCCCGATGCGGTGCTGCAGGGCTCGCGCATCTGGCAGGGCGAATGGCGCAACGAGCGCGCCCAGCAACACAAGTCGGCGCCAGGCGACCTGGAGGCAGTCTATCGCGACCGCAGCTTGCTGAAGCTCAGCGTCTACCCCGAAGACGTCGCCGAGGCGGTGGCCTGGTTCGCCTCCGACCGCTCGGCCAAGTCCACCGGCAACATCATCAATGTCGACGCCGGCAACGCCGGCGCCTTCACGCGCTAGGTGTTGAAGGCGCCGGCGCCCGAAGCGACGTGGCGACCGGCTGACAAGCGGACTCTCTGAAGGTCCGCCATGGATGGGAAGCGGACACTCTCAAAACCCCACTCTCCGTCATCCCGGACGACCGCAGGCCGATCCGGGCCCCAGCCTTCCCGGCCTTACCGCGGCGACACGTGGCGCCAGCGGTGACGTCGTAAGCCCGCTAGCGGGGAGGCTGGGTCCCGGATCTGCGCGCCTGCGGGCGCTTCGTCCGGGATGACGAGTTGAGTTGGATCTCAACGCCCGTGGAAATCCCCCAGAGCCGCCAGTACGCGCTCGTGCACTGGCGGCGCGGGCCCAGGCGGCTCGAACGCGCGCCCGGTGATCCGCTCGTGGGCCTCGACGTAGGTCAGCGCGGTCTTCCAGATCAGCTCCGGGGGGATTTCCGGGACATCATCCTTGTACGGATCACATCGCGCGGCGACCCAGGCGCGGATCACGTCCTTGTCGAAGCTGTCCGGGAGCTCGCCGGCGGCGAGGCGCTGCGGATAGGTGTCCGCCCGCCAGTAGCGGCTAGAGTCGGGGGTGTGGATCTCGTCGGCGAGGCGGATGGTTCCGTCGGCATCGACGCCGAACTCATACTTTGTGTCGGCGAGGATCAGGCCGCGCTCGGCGGCCAGCGCCTGGCCCCGGGCGAACAGGGCGAGGGCGGTTTCGCTCACCTGCCGCCACTGGGCTTCGCTGAGCAGACCGAGCGCGAGGATCTCGCCTGCGGTCAGCGGCTCGTCATGAGCGCCGT
This sequence comes from uncultured Caulobacteraceae bacterium, assembly GCA_937890965.1. Lineage (GTDB taxonomy): Bacteria > Pseudomonadota > Alphaproteobacteria > Caulobacterales > Caulobacteraceae > Poindextera. The sequence goes on from CALAEG010000378.1 coordinate 3,876, forward strand.
CGGCGGCCTTGCTGGTGGGGGTGATGATCGGCATCTCAAGCGCCTGGTTGTCGGCGAGGCCGTCGGGCAGCCGCTGCCCGTACATCTGCCGGCGACCGGCCCGATACATGGTCAGGATCGATGTGCTGGTCGTGCCCGCCAGGTAGCCGCGCACGACGATCTCCACCGGCAGGATCTCGAGGCGCCGGCCGACGACGATGTTCGGGTCGGGGTGGTCCAGCACGTGGTTGGGGCAGAGGTCGGCGGTCTGCTCGAAGGCCCAGCGGGCGACGCCATTCAGCACCTGGCCCTTGAACGGGATGCAGCACAGCACCCGGTCGAAGGCCGACAAGCGGTCGGAGGTGACCAGGATGCGCCGCCCGTCCGGCAGGTCGTAGTTGTCGCGCACCTTGCCGCGGTAGAGGCCGGGCAGGCGCCGGTCGATCGCCTCCCGCAGCACCTGGTGGGCGCTGGCCGCCAGCCTGGTTTCGTCCATCGTGGACATGGTGGTCTCCCTAACTAGGTCAATGAGGTCTTCCAGGGAGAGCCGCCTGTCACGCGAGACCTTCGTGCGGGCTGCTTGAACCGACTTACGAGCTCGCTGCAGGTCGTTGATGCGAGCGGTGAGCACATCTTCCTGCAGGGCGAGGAGGGCTGGCAGGTCCGCCACTCGCCCGCCAAGAAGTTGTGTGATGCGGGCCAACGACAGCCCGAGTGACTTCAGCGTCAGCACTTGGTGCAAGCGCTCTATCTCGTTTGGGCC
>CALAEG010000379.1 GCA_937890965.1 uncultured Caulobacteraceae bacterium
ATCAACGAGCACCGCGAGCTGGCGCTCAGACTGTGCGCCGCGGGCGCCAGGATGGCCGCCGTCGACGCCGACTTCTGCTACCACCTCACCCACCGTAGCGGCTGGCGCGATCCCTTGTCCGAAACCCGCTGGGAGGAGGTGTTCTACACGGCTCATCCCACCCTGGCGGTCAAGCTGCTGGCGGTGTTCTGGGCCAGCCTGGCGCCTGGCCGCCCGCTGCCCCCCGAGGCGCGGATCGGCTCGTTGGCCGAGCTGGAGGCGGCCGCGCGCGGCGAAAACGGCGTCGACTACGACGCCGTGCGGCGCGGGCTTGGCCTTCCGGCCCTGCCGCCTGCGGCGGGCGCCCGTCCCCTGGCCAAGGCGGCGCAAGGTTCGGCATGACATCGCCAACCCCCATCAGGATCGAGGCGGAGGTCGACGCCTGCGAGCATCCCGCGATGCTGGCGGGGGCTCAGCAGCTGGCCCAGGCGCTCAACGCCGCAACGGGCGCCGACTGGCCGATCCAGCTGCGCTACTGGGAGCCCGGAACCGCGCCGGCCACCTCGGAGCCGGGCAGCGTCATCGTCCTGTCGCTGCTGCCGGACGTCGACAGTGAGGAGCCCTTCGCTGAGACCGAGGCGCGCTGGCGCGCGCGGCTGGCGCAGCTGGCCAAGGGCGCGGCGCCCGTGCTGATCTTCACGGTCTTTCGTTCCCTCGCCGATCGGCGGAGCCCGGACGGGTTCGAACGGGTCGAACGCATCCGGCGGCTTGACCGCATGGCCGCGGACCTGTCGCACGACCTTGGCGCCACCGTCGTCGATATCGACCGCGCCTTCGCCCACATCGGCGGGCGCGTGCTGCGGACCGACTATCGGCTGAGCGGCCGGCTGGCCGCCGAGGTCGCCGGCCACACCCTGGTCCTGTGCATCCTGTCGCTCGCGCTCGACGATGTGGTCTCGCCCGAGGTGCAGGATCGGGCCAGGACCTTTCAGGGCAGTCTGCGGGAGATCAACAAGCTGGTCAGCCGCCGGCTGGCCGTGGGCTGAGCATGGACCGCCTCGCCGCGCTGAAGGCCATGCTGCTGATCCGGCGTTTCGAAGTCGCGCTCGACGCGCGGCCGGATCACGGTTTCCAGCTCTATTCCTCCGGCGAAGAGGCCGTCGCGGTCGGCGTTTGCGCGGCGCTCGAGCCCGGCGACCAGCTCCTGTGCAGCGGCCGCTCCATCGGCCCGGCCCTGGCGCGGGGGATCGATCCGCGGCTGGTCATGGCCGAGCTGCTCGGCAAGGCGGCGGGACCCAGCGGCGGCAAGGGCGGCCGCGGTCATCTGGCCAAGCCGGACCAGGGTTTCTTCGGCGCCCATGCCGTGGTGGCGGGCAATATCAGCATCGCCGCCGGCGCGGCGCTGGCCGCGCAGCTCGAGGCCAAGGGCGGCCTGGTGGTCTGCATCTTCGGCGACGGCGCCTGCGGGGCCGGCGCGTTGCACGAGACGCTGAATATCGCCGCGCTCTGGCGGCTGCCGCTGCTGCTGGTCTGCGACAATAACGGGCTTTCGGTTTCGACCCCGCGCGAGGCGGCCCTGGCGCCGGCGAAGCTGTCGGACCTCGCCGCGCCCTTCGGCGTGACGGCTGCGACCGTGGACGGAATGGATGTGGAGGCCGTGCACGCCCAGGCGACCGAATTCGCCGCCCGGGCGCGGTCGGGCGGTGGGCCGGCCTTCCTGGAGTGCCTCTCGCAGCGGTTCTTCAGCCACTCCACCGCGACGCGAGAGACACGGTCGGCGGAGACCATGCGTCGGGTGCTGGACCGCTGCCCCATCCGTCTATACGCCGACAGGCTGCGTCTTAACGGCCAGCTCGGCGACGACGACCTGACGCGGATCGAGCGCGAGGTTGATGACCTGGTCGCCGGGGCCATGGCCTTCGCCGACGCTTCGCCCTATCCCGACCCGGCCGAGGCGCTTCGCGATGTCGTCTGAAGCGGGGGCCATCAAGCTCTTCTTCCGCGAGGCCATAGCCCGCGCCGTCCGCGAGGAGATGGCCGCTGACGCCCGCGTCATCGTGCTCGGCCAGGACGTCGGCGCCTTTGGCGGCGCCTACAAGGAATTCCACGGCCTTTATGACCAGTTCGGCGCATCCCGCGTACGCGACACCCCGGTGGCCGAGGCGGCCATGGTGGGTCTGGGCGTCGGGGCGGCGGCGGCGGGTTATCGGCCCATCGTCAGCATCACCTACATGGATTTCCTGATGCTGGGCCTGGACCCGCTGGTCAACTACGCCGCCAAGGCCCGGTTCAAGACCGGTGGCCAGGTCACCGCCCCGGTGGTGGTCAAGACCACCGCCGGAGCCAAGGGCCAGGGCGTCGCCCACTCTCAGTGCCTGGAGGCCTGGCTGATGGGCGTCGCCGGCCTGGTGGTCGTGGCGCCGTCGAACGCCGCCGACGCCTATGGACTGATGAAGTCGGCGCTGCGCCACGACGGTCCGGTGGTGTTCGTCGACCACAAGCGGCTCTTCCCGACCGCCGGCGAGGTTCCCTTAGCCCAGACCTTCACGCCGATCGGCCAGGCGGTGATCCGCCGCCCGGGCGAGCACGTCACCATCGCCACGCATGGCTATATGGTGCGCGTCGCCGGCGAGGCCGCCGACCGCCTGGCCAAGGCGGGCGTCTCCTGCGAGATCGTCGATCTGCGCACCCTGGCCCCGCTCGACGTGGCGACGGTGGCGGGCTCGGTGGCGCGCACGCGGGCGCTGGTGACGCTCGAGGAAGGCCAGCTCGCCTGCGGGGTCGGCGCCGAGGTGGCGTTTCGCGTGCAGGAGCAGGTCGGCGCGGTGCGGATCGCCCGCGTCGGCGCCCTCCCCGCGCCCGTCTCATCCAACCCGGTGCTGGAAGCCGCCGCGATACCCGACGCCGCGCGGGTCATGGACGCCGTGCGCCGGGTGCTGGACGCCTAGGCGCCGAAGCCGCCGCTCCAGCCATAGGCGCCGGCCGGCGCCCTTACTCCCTACTGGGGATGTTGAGCGAGCCAATCCTTGGCTTCGCTGTTGCCGGCCGCCGCAGCGCTGACCATCCAGGCACGTACGGCGCCGGGGTTCGCTGCGCCCCCATGGCCTAGGTCATAGATAACGCCGAGCATGGCTTCCGCGCCTTCGTCACCTCGATCCGCGGCCGCCTGAAATTGGCTTAGCGCACCCGCGTAGTCTTTTGAGTGAAGGTCTCCCAGACCTTCGCTAACCAAGTCCTCAATGTCTGGCGCGCCATCCTCGGGTGCGATGTTTGTCGGCGGTGACGACGGCGAGCTCTTTCGTTTTCGCGCTAGGTCCTTCTGCGGCGAAGGGACGGTGCATCCTAGCGGAAGGGATCTCAGGGCCACGGCTCTCTTGGCGGGGTCGGTCTCTCCATCGAGCGCGGCCTTATACGACGCACAGGCGATCTGGGCCGGCGTCGCGGCGCGAGCAGCGCCGGCGGCGAGGGTGAAGGTCAATCCAATCGCGATCAGCCAGTGCATTTGGTCATCTTCATGATGGGGCCGCTGGGTCCGACGACCGACAGGGCATTCTGGTCCAGCTTGTAATTGTACTTGCCCCCATCACTGTCATGAGCATCGATCTCACCGGCGTTGGGGCTCGGGTCGATGGTGGTAGTCGAGGTCTCGCCGGACACCTTCATCAGCAGGGCGCCATCCTTGACCGCGAGCGTGACCGGTTTGGCGCAGGTCAGGCCCTGGGGCGCCCAGGCGCCGGCGAGCGCCGATGCGGCCTGCACCGCGGCGGCGGTCGGATCGACGGGCGGGGCGGCCACGGACTCGGCCGGAGTCACGAACGATGATTCGGCGGCGGCGGGCGCGTGAACCGGGCGATGCGTCAGCGCGAAGAGGCCGACCGCGGCCACCACCAGAACCGCGCCGGCGATCAGCAGACGGCCTCTTGAGGCGGCCCGCGGCCGCATGGGCGGCGGCGTCGAGGCGGACGGGATCGGCGCCGGCTCGGTTCGGGGCGGTTGGTTCGC
>CALAEG010000380.1 GCA_937890965.1 uncultured Caulobacteraceae bacterium
TGAGTATTCAGTCGGTCGTCCGGCAAACGACCGTTGATCCGGACAGGTCTCGACGGCCGCTTTCCCCCCATTGCCGACGTTCAGAGAGTCCACTCTCGGGGGCGGTTCCAGGGCCCGCTTCCGACCCAGAGCGGACATTCGCCGTCAATCGGGAGACATCGCGTCGAAAGCCCGCCGTGAATGTTCGCGCAGCGCGCGCGGCACGTCGCGGTCAGCCCGCCCTAACTTGTTTTCGGTCACTGCCTTCTCCGTTGGCGGGATGACGCCAGGGCTCCCCGTTGCCCTTGGCGGCCGCCAGCTGGAAGCCGGCGAAACGCCAGTGCGGCAGGGCGTCGAACCAGGCTTCGAGGAAGGCTTTGCGGTCGTTCTGGTGGTCGAGATAGTAGGCGTGCTCCCAGAGGTCGCAGACCAGCAGCGGCGTCAGGCCATCCTGGGTCAGGGTGTCATCGGCGTCATGGGTCGAGCGTATCTTAAGGGCGCCGGACTTGTCCGCCACCAGCCAGACCCAGCCCGAGCCAAAGTGTCCCACGCCCTCGGTGACGAAGGCCGTCTTGAGCGCGGCCAGGTCGCCGAACGAGGCCTTGATGGCCGCGTCCAGATCACCCTGCGGCTGCTCGTGCTCGGGGCTCATGGCCGCCCAAAAGAAGCTGTGGTTCCAGGCCTGGGCGGCGTTGTTGAACAGCTTCTTGTCGCCGGTTTTCGAGGCGCCACGGATCACCTCTTCCAGCGTGGCGGGCGACTGGCCGGCCTTTTCGAGCAACTCGTTCAGCGTCTTGACGTAGGTCGCGTGGTGCTTGTCGTGGTGGAAGTGCATGGTCCGGTCCGAGATCACCGGTTCCAAGGCGTTATAGGGGTAAGGCAGGTCAGGCAGCGAAAACATGGACGGGCTCCTTTATGGGTGACAACCCGCCGCGAGCAGCTTGGTTCACCGCCAAGCGCAGCCTTCCACGATGTCATCGACCTGGGCGGCCGTCGGGAGGGGCCCGCCGACGGCTAGGACACCCCGCCGAGGTCGTCGACGACGATGTAGGCGCGCTGCAATTTGAGAGACATCCAAGTTGGTCGACATTCTCGGTCACATTAGCAGCAACGCCCGGCAGCTTGGCCTTTACGTCGGCGCGCCCGTTGCAGCCGAGCTTCGGCAACGGGGCTTGGGCTTCCAGGGGCTAGTGTCCGGCCCGCTGACTCGCGCGATGATCGCCAGGTCGACCGACACTGCAGGCTGTAGCGTCCGCGTTCGCCGAGCCTACTCCAGGCTGATCGAGGAAGGATCAGATCCTGACCAACCTGGCAGGCTCTTGGCGTCCGCGCTCTTTGCAAGGTCCAGGGCCGCCACCAAGGCTGATCCAAAGTCCTTCTCGACAAGCTTTCGCTTGATGCGGCGGCGGAGAAAATCGGCCCACAAGAACTCGAAGAACGGGGCGCTGCTCTTCGCACATCCGCCGGCTCGGATCAGTTCGCCAACGAGGCTTCTGAAGGGATCGTCGTCCAGTTTGGTCAAGCTATTTGGAATGTCTGAAAGCTCGCAGCGCTTGCCGTCGGCGTCATAGGCATGACACCAGTCGCTGTTGTCGAGGAAGGTCCAAAACTCCTCTTTCGCGAGGTCCTGCAGGTCGGCGACAATGTACACGGCGACCAGCGGCGCCTTCTCGTCCAGCAGCGCTTTTGTGAAGTGGTGGTGATCCACAATATAGGACTGGCCTTTGGGGCCGAGGACGGCTGGAACGACGTGGCTCCGGAGTAATCTAACCCGCGCCTCTTCGTCCGCCTCGCGCCATTGGCGACGCTTGATTTCAACCTCCCGAAACCCAACCGTCATCTGCGTGGGGCGAAGGGCGACAACGGGAACGCCGATTGGGAGCGGTTTAGGCATTTGCACTTTCCCTCCGTGCCCAACTTATAACGCCGTACCCCGCGCTTGGATTGACAGCCAATCCGGTGAGTTCAGACCTATGGTCTGCAGCGCTTCGGCGGTGGTCGGTGAGCCGCTCGGCATCCCGCATCATGCTCGCTCCAACGTGGACTCCACGCATTGGTTCTGAGAGACCTCTTCGGTCACCACCGTAAAGCCCGTCAGCCAGGCCGTGCCGAACGAGGTGGTGATCGCCACGTCGGCCGCGTCGCGCCCGTGGGCCATCAGGATGCGGCCGATGCGCGGGGTGTTGTGCCGGGCATCAAAGGTCCGCCAGGCCCCGCCCAGATAGACCTCGAACCAGGCGCTGAAGTCCATCGGCGCGTCGACCGGCGCAATGCCGATATCGCCCAGATAACCGGTACAGTAGCGCGCCGGAATGTTCATGCAGCGGCAGAGGGCGACGGCCAAATGGGCGAAATCCCGGCAGACGCCTTGCCGCTCCTCGTGCGCCTCGGCCGCCGTGCGGGTTGGGCGGGCGTGCTGGTAGCCGAAACTGATGCGGTCATGGACATAGTCGACGATCGCCTGGACGCGCTCCCAGCCGGGTTTGGTCGGGCCGAACAACGACCAGGCCAGCGGCGAGAGGAGCTGGGTCTCGCAGTAGCGGCTGCCCAGTAGGAACGGGAAAACGTCGTCGGGCAGGTCCTCCACCGGATGCTGGACAGCCTCGACCGCGACCGGATCGGGCAGGCCTGAATCGTCGATGACGAAATCAGCGCGGAAGGTCGTCGGCCCGGCCGGCGCGAGCAGCCGGTTGGCGATATTGCCGAACAGGTCGCGATACTGCCGCATGGGGACAGACCCGCTGGCGGTGATGCGCTGCATGGTCACCAGGTCGTGCATGCGCTCGGGCCTGATGCTGAGCAGCAGGTTCATCGGCGTCGGCGCCTGGCAGTCGTAGGTGATTTCATAACCGGCGCGGATGAGCATCAGGTGCGAACCTTGGAATAAAAGCGTGTGGGCTATCGAACGCCCGCGCGCCAAATCGGTTCGCTTAGAGTCGCGCGGTTGCCTATTTTTCCGCAGATTCAGTTCGCGCAAAGGCACCCCCCTCGGCGAAAACCGGCCCCTACTTTTTACGCCGTTGCTGGCGCGTTGGAGCGGTAGCTTCAATTCAGCCGCGTCGGCCTGACTAAGGCGCCCGCTGATCCCGGACATCAGCGCACGCACGCGTCGCTGAACGTCTTCGAATAGTGTGGGCGGTTAGCCGCCGGCGCGCAGGCGTCGCTGGTCGCTGGTTGGCGCGGGCCCGCGCCGGTAGAGAGCGATGGCGCGCGCGGACGCCTTGTCGAGCCGGCCGCTCATGGCGCTTGTGCCGATTAGGCCACATCGCCTTTCCAACCTTGATTCAGCGGAGGCTTAGGCTGCTCAATCTCTTCCTCTAGGGCGTGGGTGCGCACTCCCAGCTCCTCCAAACGGGCCTTGTCTTCGGCGATCTTTCGCGCGGTTGCTTCAACTTGGTTCCTTACCTTGCCGCGCCGACAGCCGAGCTGACAGCGCTTGGAGGGTTCGAACGGCTCGGACATGGCGGCCTTCCGCGAGTACGGGGCCGGATGTCTGCCAGTTCCGCTTCAGGTCGATCCAGGCCATTGGCGCCGCAAACCAGACGCTCGCGGCGCGGCCGCCTGCACTCAAGGCTAGCGCTTGAGCGCCTTGGTGGCTTTGTCTTGCGCCTTGCCGACAGCGTTTTGAGCCGACCCGACCGCCTTCTCGGCGGCGCCCTTGGCCTGCAGGCCGGTGTTGCCGGTAACCTTGCCGGCGGCTTCCTTGATGGAGCCGGAGGCCTTCTTGGCGGCGCCTTCGACGCGATTCGTGCTCATGGGTTATCCCTCAGTTGGCGTTAGCGTTGCCGAGAACAAACGCAGCCAATCAGCGCGAGTTCCACGCGTCCGGAGTCGCTGCGGCTGTCCCAGACCTGGCCCCGCGGCCGCTTGGCCTCGATCTCGGCCAATACGCCGGAGACCCGCGGCAGCAGGTCGGCCATCTGCCATTTGGGTGTTGTCAGACCAAATCTGTCGGAGCTGGCTCCGCCCCCGCTGCGTTCCCGATTGCGGGCAGCAGGGCGAAGCGAGCCCCGATGGATTTGGTCTGACAACACCCTCAGGGCGACTCGAAGCGGGCTCTGGCGGACTGGAATCGGCCCTGGGCGAGAAAAAGACTACTTCGGAAAGACCAACGTATAGCCTAGCGCGACGGCCCCCACGGCCATTACGGCGAAGGTGAACCACACGAAGGTCCGCGACAAGGGTCCGCCCCGGTTGGCGCCAAGGATCTTGTTGCTGCCATTGATGCGACCGATGACCAACAACAGGGGTACTGCGGACACGCCGTTGAATACAGCGGCGAAAACAAGGGCTTTGATCGGGTCAATTCCGATGAAATTCAGCCCCAAGCCGACCAGGGTCGAGACAATTATTACCCCGTAGAATCCGCGCGCATCCTTGAGCTTGCGCGACAAGCCCTCTTTCCAGCCCATGGCCTCGGAAATGGCGTAGGACGACGACCCCGCCAGGACCGGGATGCCCAACAGGCCAAGACCAACGACGCCGATGGCGAACAAGTCCTTGGCCACCTGACCGGAATTGGGGAACGAGCGCACAAGCGGCTCCAGCGCCTTGGCCGCGTCAGCGGCGGTGGCGATGTTGGTCACGCCGTGGGCGAACAGCACAGTCCCCGTGGTCATGATGATGAACCACTGGGCGAGGCTCGATGCGATCATGCCGATGGCAGTGTCGATACGGATGTTGCGGATGTAACCCTGAGGCAGCCTTGGGCGGCCCACGCTGTCGGAGTGGATATGATGTTCCAGCTCTTCCTCCACCTCCTGGGAGGCCTGCCAGAAGAACAGGTAAGGCGAGATGGTCGTGCCGAGGACGCCCACGATGATGAACAGGAAGGCGAAGCTGAACTCGATGTGGGGAATGAAAGTGGCGGCCAGGATCTTGCCCCACGGCTCTGGGGTGAGCAGCGCCGTCGCGGGATAGGCCAGGAGCGCCAGGGTCAACCACTTCAGGCCCCGGGCGTAGGTTTGGTAGGTCAGGAACACCTCCAGGCCCATCACCACCACGGCCGTCAGCACGGCCAGTAGGGCGAAGGGGACGTCGACCACCAGCTTCGCGGACGCCGCCACCGCCCCGATGTCGGCGCCGATGTTGATGCTGTTCGCGATCACCACCAGGACGACGACGCTCAGCAGCACCGGGCGTGGATAGTATTGCTTGATCACTCCGGCCAAGCCTTTGCCGGTCACGGCCCCGATACGCCCGCAGGCCTCTTGCACGGCGATCAGCAGGGGGGTCTGGTAGAGCGCCGTCCACAGCTGGCCATAGCCGAATTGGGCCCCGGTCTGGGAATAGGTGGCGATGCCCGAGGGATCGTTGTCGGCCGCGCCGCTGATCAGGCCGGGGCCCA
>CALAEG010000381.1 GCA_937890965.1 uncultured Caulobacteraceae bacterium
CGCGCCGATATTGCCGCTCATCGACTTGAGCGCATGCGCCGCGCGCGCGGTCTCGGCGCGATCGCCGGCGACGGCGGCCTCGACCATGGTTCGCACCGCGACCGGAGCGTGTTCGCGGTAGAGCCGCGTCACCCGCTCGACGAAGTCGGCGCGGCCGTTATTGGCCATCTGGGCCAGCTCGGCGGCGACGATGGGGTCGATCAGATCGGACGATGCGGCGCTGGCGCCGGCAAGCGCATCCACCGGTTCGGCCTCGACCGATCCGGCCTCGGCCCAGACCGGTTCCATCACGCTGGCCAAGGTGCGGGCCAGCGCCGCCAGGGTGAAGGGCTTGTGCAGCACCCCGTTCATGCCGGCCTCGCGCCAGGCGTCGGCGCGCGCGCCAAGCACCTCGGCGGTCAGAGCGATGATCGGGGTGGGCGCGCGATGGTATTCGGCCTCGCCGGCGCGGATAGCCTTGGCCGCCTGGTAGCCATCTATCACCGGCATGCCGCCGTCCATCAGGATAAGGTCGAAGACTTCGGTGAAGGCGAACTCGGCCGCCTCGCGGCCGTCCACGGCGACGGCGGTGCTGACGCCCAGCCGCGCCAGCGCCTCCATGGCCACCTCGCGATTGACCGCGCTGTCGTCGGCGATCAAGACGCGGCGGCCGGCGAAACTGGGCAGGGCGTCGTTCTCGGCGCGAGCCTCCTCGACCAGGACGTCGGAAAGGCCGCCGCCGATCGCCAGGCTGGCCAGGATGGCGGCCAGGTCGCGGCGTCGGAAGGGCTGGATCAGCACCACCTGGGCCAGGCCCGCGCGCCTGAGTTCGGCCGGGGCCGGGTCGCCATACTCGCCGATGCAGACGGTGTGCACCGGCCCGGGCGCGAGCGGCGAAAGCGCATCGGGATCGCCGATGATCGCCATCGGCGGGACATTACCGTCGCCGCCGACGCTTGTGCAGATTTCCGCGCTGGCGCTGATCAGATAGCGGCGTACGGCCGAGCGGGTCGCGACCCCGGCCAGGGCCACGGCGATCTGGGCGCCGTCGAAGATGGGCCAGTCGGGTGCGTCCGCCAGGACCTTGGGTTGGAACTCAAAGCCGAAGGTCGAACCACGGCCCGGATTGCTGGCGACCAGCAGCTTGCCGCCCATGGCCTCGACCAGCTTGCGGCAGATGGCCAAGCCCAGCCCGGTGCCACCGAAACGTCGGGTGGTCGAGGCGTCGGCCTGGTTGAAGGCGCCGAACAGCGATGCGATCTTGTCCTTGGCGACGCCGACGCCGGTGTCGCGCACCTCGATGCGGAGGCCGCCTTCGGGCGTCGGCTCGACGCCCAACAGCACCCCGCCGATTTCGGTGAACTTCAGCGCATTGTTGACCAGGTTGCCGATCACCTGGCGCAGCCGCACCGGGTCGGCCTCGACCAGAGCCGGGACGTCCGGATCGATATAGGCCGCCAGATCCAGGCCCTTTTCCCGCGCCCGCTCCCAGAACAGGCTGACCACGTCCTCGGCGATCTCGGCCACGTCGGTGGGGGCAGCTTCCAGCGTCATCTTGCCGGCCTCGATCTTCGAAAAGTCGAGGATGTCGTTGATGATGGCGATCAGGCTGGCGCCGGACTTGGCGATCACCTCTGCGAAGCGGCGCTGGCGCGGCGCCAGGTCGCCGGCCGCCAGCAGTTCGGCCATCACCATCACCCCGTTCATCGGCGTGCGGATCTCGTGGCTCATGGTGGCCAGAAAGTCGGACTTGGCCCGATTGGCGCCCTCGGCCTGGTCCTTGGCGACGCGCAGTTCGCTGGTGCGGATGGAGACGGTGCGCTCCAGGCCCTCGTCGCGACCGCGGATCTCGCCCAGCATGCGGTTGAAGCCGTCCACCAGCAGGCCGACTTCGCCGTCCGCCTTCACCTCGACCACGCGCGCATAGTCGTGGCTGGCCTCGATTTCGGCCATGGCGTGGGTCAGGGCCACGATCGGGCCGGAGACGCGTCGGCCCACCAGCCAGGCTACGCCTAGGCCGGCCAGGGAGGCGATCAGGGCCGCGGCCAGGCTGATCCACAGGCTGGAGACGAACCGCTCGTACCCACCCATCCGGCCGACCAGCACGACGCGGCCGACCGGCTGGCGGGCATAGACCACCGGCGCGCTCACCTCGACTGTGTGCGAGCGCAGCATCGACCAGATCGGGGGGGGAGCGGCGCCCTTGGCGACCTTGACGTCGGTGAGCAGGCGCACGCCCGAGCCGGTCTCGGCCAGCAGCGCGCCATTAGCGGACTCGACCCGCGCATAGGCCACGTCCGGCATCAGGCTGATCGAACGGATGGCCTCATAGGCTCGCGCCCGGTCGCCCTGAAAGGCCGCCTCGCCGGTCACAGAGCTCAGCACCGCCGCCTCGGCCGACAGCCGGTCGACCTGCAGGGCGGCTTCGCGCTGGCCATCGCGCCAGGCCTGCACCCCCGAGACCACGGCCACGGCCATGCCGACCGACGCCAGGACCAGGACGGTCAGCTTGGCGCGGATCGAACCACTGCGGCGACGGGTCGGGGTTGGGGCTGACAAGCTTGGCGCTGGCGCTGAGAAAGGCTAATTTCCCAGGAGTTACCGGGGATTAATGACTGTCGGCTTAATTGTATGGTGAATTTTCGGGGGCCCTGTGCGCCATGCCTGCGTCGTCCGAACCACTGCAGCCCTTCTTCCACGTCCTGCAGGACGAACTTCGCGTCCTGTTCGTGGATGACGATCCGATTCTGCGGGAGTTCGCGCTCGTCCACCTGGGCACCGACAAGGCCGAGGTGAAGGCGGTCGGCGACGGTGACGAGGCCTTGGCCCTGCTGGCCGACTGGCCTGCGGATATCGTCCTGCTCGACCTCGAAATGCCCCGGCTCGACGGCTTCGAGGTCTTGCGCCGGCTTGGCGAGACCGGCCGGCTTGGCGACCTGCCGGTGATCGTGGTCACCGGGCGCGAAGACATCGCCGCCATCGACCGCGCCTATGCGGCCGGCGCGACCTCCTTCGTCTCCAAGCCGCTCAACTGGCGGCTGCTCAGCTACCAGATCCGCTATGTCCGGCGCGCCTGTCAGGCCGAGCAGGCGGCGCGGGCGGCGGTGCGGGCGGCCGACCGCAGGCTGGCGGAACTGGCGCGCCAGACCTCGCGCCTGCTGTCGCTGGCGACGGACGACAAGGGCGACCTCAATCGGGGCGTGGCCGCCGACCTCAAATCCATGCTCGATCCCCTGTCTCGCCGCGCGGCCGCGTGACGGTGAAACGCCTCCTGGCCGCGGCCCTCGACCGGCGGGGCGGAGTGGCGATGGTCGCCGCCGTCTTCGTGCCGATCATCCTGGTGATCGGTTGCGGCGCGGTCGACCTATCGGCGGTGCGCGGCGACTACAGCGCCATGCAGGACGCGGCCGACGCCACCGCGCTGGACGCGGCCAAACAGCTCGGCATCGCCGACCAGGCCGGCATCGCCGCCCGCGCCAGCCAGTTCATGACCAGCCAGATCCCGCAGGTGGTGAAGAACGACGGCGTCACGGCCGAGACGACCTTCGCGGCCGACAATTCCAACCTGACGGTGACGTTGACTGGCCACCGGGACTCCTTCTTTGGCAATCTCCTGCCGCCGGGCGGCTGGTCGATCCACGCCAGCGCGACCGCCGCCTCGCTGGGCATGATGCCGCTTTGCGTGCTGAGCGCCGGTTCGGGCGCCTCGGACGATATCGTCATGAGCGGCCTGGCCCGGGTGACGGCGCCCGGCTGCCTGGTCCAGTCGAACGGCGACATCTCCGTGCAGGACTCGGCTGTGCTGCAGGCCGGCGCCGTGCAGTCGGTCGGATCGGCCAGCGGCAGCATCTCGCCGGCGCCACAGGTCGGCGCGCCGGCGATCGCTGATCCCTTCGCCTCGATGCAGATCAACCCCAACGGC
>CALAEG010000382.1 GCA_937890965.1 uncultured Caulobacteraceae bacterium
AAAGCAACACGTCGCTGTCCGGCCGATCGCCGACGCTCAGCCTGGCAATCGTCGTGGCCGTCATCTGTACGCCGGCGACCCCGTTCAGGGGCTCCATCGGGCCGCGCGCCAGGCCGAGCTGTGTCGCCAGCTCCTCGGATATGACCGACTGGTTGGCCCCGGTGTCGACCACGAAGGCGAAGGGACCCTGGCCGTTGACCCTGATCGGCGCGGTCATCCGCCGGTAGATGTCGGCGATCGTCTTCAGGTCGGCCGGCGGAATATAGCCGCCGTCATCAAACGGCCGCGGAATTCGCGAGGCTTCCGGATAGGACACGATACCGTCGCCCAAGGCCACGCCGGGCACGATCAGGCCGGCGCCGAGCAAGGCGCCGAGCCGCCGTCGATCAATACCGAGCCGCCGCATTCGCGTCGCCTGTTGCTCCCAAGCGTCAGCATACGCCTCATGCGGCGCGACATCCATGAATGCCGCACCCGGCGGCGGGGGATGCGTCCTGAGACCTTATCGGCGGCTCGCGCGTTGTAGGCGGGCCATGATGAACGCTCCCCAATGCCAAGCCAGGGCCCAGGCCGCCATCGTGAAGGCCTCGATGTCAACGGACTGGCGCGTTCAGGCCGCCTATGCCGACTGCGCCGCGCATTGGATCGCGCTGCAAAAGGTGGCGGTCGTGCATGAGCGGCTGCAGTTCGACCTGATCGGCCGAACCACACACTAGGTTTCAAGTCCGTCCCGCTTGGTTGACGCTAGGGCTCTTTGCTAAGGTGACGCCCTCGTCAGCATTTTCAGGGACTTAATTTCGATGGCGGACGGCCGTTACGACTACATCATCATCGGCGCGGGCTCGGCGGGTTGCGTCCTCGCCAACCGCCTGTCCGCCGACCCCAAGGCGCGGGTGCTGCTGCTCGAAGCCGGCGGCCACGACAAGTCCCTGATGGTGAAGATGCCGGCCGGCGTCGGCGGCCTGATCCAGGCCAAGGGCGACCATAATTGGGGGTTCTGGACCGAGCCGGAGCCCAATCTGGAAAACCGGCGCCTCTGGTGGCCGCGCGGCAAGGGCCTTGGCGGCTCATCCTCGATCAACGGCATGATCTATATTCGTGGCCACGCGCGCGACTACGACCAGTGGCGGCAGATGGGCCTGAGCGGCTGGGGCTATGCCGACGTGTTGCCCTATTTCAAGCGCGCCGAGACCTTCCAGGGCGGCGCCGACGCCTATCATGGCGACGACGGGCCGCTCTATGTCTCCAAGGCGTCTTCGAAGAACCCGATCTATTCCAGCTTCATCGAGGCCGGCGTCGAGGCCGGCTATCACCGTACGCAGGACTTCAACGGCTTCCAGCAGGACGGCTTCGGCCCCTACCAGCTGACCATCAAGAACGGCCAGCGCTGGAGCGCCTCGGCCGCCTATCTGCGCCCGATCCTGGGCCAGAGGCCGAACCTGACGCTGGAGACCGACGCCCGCACTACCCGCATCCTGATCGAGAACGGCCGCGCCGTCGGGGTCGAGTTCAGCCAGGCCGGCGTCACCCGCCAGGTCCATGCCGATGCCGAGGTGCTGCTTTCCGCCGGCGCGGTGCAGTCGCCGCACATCCTGCAGCTCTCCGGCATCGGCGACCCCGACCGCCTGGGCGAGGCCGGCGTGGCTGTCACCCATGCGCTGAAGGGCGTCGGTGAGAACCTGCAGGACCATCTCGACATCATCCTGTCGTGGGAGACGCCGACCGTGAAGGCGGCCTATTCCCACTCCACCGGCATCAACCGTCTGACCACCGGGCTGAACTACATGCTGTTCGGCCAGGGCTTCGGGCGGCAGAACTTCCTGGAGGCCGGCGCCTTCCTGAAATCCCGCCCCGATCTCGACCGGCCGGACCTGCAGCTGCACTGCGTGCTGGCGATCATGAAGGATCACGGCAAGCAGGGCGTGCCCAAGGACGGTTTCTCCATCCATGTCTGCCAGCTGCGACCCGAAAGCCGCGGCCGCATCGGCCTGGCCTCGGCCGATCCCTTCGCCGATCCGGCCATCTTCGCCAACTATCTGGCCACCGAGGAAGATCGCCGCGCGCTCCGCGAAGGCTTCAAGATGGTGCGCGAGGTCGCGGGCCAGAAGGCGCTGATGGCCATCCGCGGCGATGAGGTCGAGCCCGGCGTCCAGGTGCAGACCGACGACGAGATCGACGCCTTCATCCGCAAGAACGCCGAGACCATCTACCACCCGGTCGGCACCTGCCGCATGGGCGCGGCGGGCGACCCGATGGCCGTCGTCGACGCCGAACTGAAGGTCCAGGGCCTGAGCGGCCTGCGCGTTGTCGACGCCTCGGTCTTCCCGACCCTGATCGGCGGCAACACCAATGCCGGCACCATCATGATTGCCGAAAAGGCCGCCGACATGATCACCGGCAAGGCCGCGCCCGCCCCCTTGGACGCGCCCATCTTCGAGGATCGGGCCGGGCAACTCGAACCGGCCTGAAGTCAGGCGCCCTTCTCCCCTTGCGGGAGAAGGTGTCAGCGAAGCTGACGGATGAGGGGTCGCACCGCCATCGCCAATTAGCGGACACCGACGCGGATAGGCTTGCACGACCCCTCATCCGACCCCTTTGGGGCCACCTTCTCCCGCAAGGGGAGAAGGAACGCGCTCATTTTGGCTCGTCTGCAGATCGAAAAGAACCAAGCTCGCTTCGGTTTGCCACCGCGACCCGAGGCGCTAATGTGATCCCATTCGAACGACAAAGATTTTGAGGAAACCCATGGCTGATTTTGGCGGCGGCGAACTCGACGCCTTTCGCGGCGAGGCGAAGGCCTGGCTGGAAGAGAATTTCCCGGCTTCGCTGAAGAAGGATCCCAACGCGCAATTGGCGGCCATGATGGGCGGTCGCTCTGAGGGCGACGCGGCGCTCTGGCAACAGCGGATGGGTGAAAAGGGCTGGGGAACGCCCACCTGGCCCAAGGCCTATGGCGGCGGCGGGCTTTCGCGGCCGGAAGCCCGCGTCCTGGCCGAGGAAATGGCCAAGATCGGCGCCCGCAACCCCATCGGCGGCATGGGGGTGATGATGTTTGGCCCGACCCTGCTCGAGGTCGGCACCGAAGAGCAGAAGCAGCGCCATATTCCGCCGATCGTGAAGGCCGAGCTGCGCTGGTGCCAGGGCTATTCAGAGCCCGGCTCCGGCTCCGACCTCGCCTCCTTGCAGACCAAATGCGAGGACAAGGGCGACCATTGGCTGATCAACGGCTCGAAGATCTGGACCTCGGGGGCCAACTTCGCCGACTGGTGCTTCTGCCTGGTGCGCACCGACACGACGAAAAAGCACGAAGGCATCAGCTTCGTGCTGATCGATATGAAGACCCCGGGCGTCGAGACGCGCCCGATCCTCTTGATCAACGGCACCAGCCCCTTCTGCGAGACCTTCTTCACCGACGTGAAGGTGCCGAAGGAAAACCTGATGGGGCCGCTGAACGGCGGCTGGTCCATCGCCAAGCGGCTCCTGCAGTTCGAGCGCGACAACATCTCCACCGGCCTCGGCGGCGGCGGAGCCGGCCTTGGCGCGGCGCCCAGCGGGGTGGTCGCTCTGGCCAAGAAATATGTCGGTCTGGATGAGACCGGCCGGCTGGACGACGCCGACCTGCGCAAGCGGATCATCGACCACACCATGGAGACCCGCGCCTTCCAGCTCACAGTCCAGCGCGCCGCCCTGGAGGCCAAGTCCAACCAGGGCCCCAGCGCCGCCACCTCGATCATGAAATACGCCGGCGCCAAGATCGCCCAGGACCGCACCGAGCTTTCGATCGAAGCCATGGGCGCCAGCGGCCTCGGCTGGGAAGGCGAAGGCTTCGAGCCGGACGAACTGGCCGCCGTGCGCGGCTGGCTGCGCGCCAAGGCCAACTCCATCGAGGGCGGCACCTCGGAGGTGAACCTGAACGTGGTGTCCAAACGCGTGCTAGGTCTGCCGGACCCGAAATAGAGATTCGGGCAAGGGGGCGCCTCAATGAAACCGCCAATCGGCAAGACGCCGGGCAATGCCGGTACGCGGTCCTCGGGACCGGCGACCTTCGCCCCGCCGACGCCCAAGGTCAGCCGCCAGAAACGCGGCAAGGTGCTGACGCCGGCGGAAAAGGCCGCCTTCCTGGCCTCCCGGCCCGATCTCAAGACCAAGTAAAAGGACCGGGCTTTGCGTTCCAAGATTGTTGTGGCCCAGCAGTTTCGCGGGCCGCCGAATTCCGGCAACGGCGGCTATGTCTGCGGCCTGATGGCGCGGTCTTTCAACGGGCCGGTGACTGCCATGCTGCGCGCCCCGCCGCCGCTCGACACGCCGCTGGATCTTGTCGTCGAGGACGGCGTCGCCCGCATTCTGGGCCAGGGCGATGTCTTGATCGGCGAAGCGCGGGCGGGAGACGCCTCGGTCCTGCCATCGCCACCCCCGCCGCCAAGCCTTGCCGCTGCAACCGCCGCCGCGGCCGGCTTCCCCGGCCTGCATCGGCCTTTTCATCCCGTCTGTTTCACCTGCGGCGACCAGCTGGACGAAGGCCTCGGCCTGCGCGTCTTTGTCGGCCAGGTCGAGGGCATGGACCCGGGCGTCGTCGCCGGGCCCTGGACTGTGCATCCCAGCTTCGCCGACGCCGACGGCCTGGCGCCCGTCGAGGTGGTCTGGGCGGCGCTGGATTGCCCAGGTTCGGTGGCCTGGGTGGTCACGGAAGGCGGCGGCGGCCTGCTAGGCACCATGACGGGCGAGATTCTGCGCCGCCCCGCCGTCGGCGAGACCACGATCGTGGTCGCGTGGCCGATCGAGCAGTCCGGCCGCAAACGCATCTCGGGCACCGCGCTCTATTCGGCCGACGGCGAACTGATGGCCCTCAGCCACCAGATCTGGATCGGCCGCGCGCCCTCGTCGCCGGAATAGCCCCTGGGAAAGACGCGCGATGCTAGCTCCCGCGGGGCCAATGGCGTAAGGGGCGCGCCATGCCTTCCCAAAATATGCACCCGGCGCTGGCCAGCGCGCTCTCGGAGCGTGGCTATGCGACGCTGACGCCGGTCCAGCTCGCCGTTCTTGAACCGGAGGCGCGGGGACGCGACCTGCTGGTCTCCGCCCGCACCGGCTCGGGCAAGACCGTCGCCTACGGCCTCGTCCTGGCCGAGAATCTGCTGGGCGCCAATGGCGAACTGGCGCCGGCCGGCGCGCCGCTGGCTCTGGTCATCGCCCCGACGCGCGAGTTGGCCATGCAGGTGCGCGGCGAGCTGCAATGGCTCTATGCCGGAGCCAAGATCGTCGCCTGTGTCGGCGGCATGGATCCGCGCGCCGAACGCCGCGCCCTTGAG
Source organism: uncultured Caulobacteraceae bacterium (assembly GCA_937890965.1). GTDB lineage: Bacteria > Pseudomonadota > Alphaproteobacteria > Caulobacterales > Caulobacteraceae > Poindextera. Next base: position 5,310 of record CALAEG010000382.1, read on the forward strand.
CAGGGCTGCCAGATCGTGGTCGGCACACCGGGACGCCTGCGCGACCACCTGGAGCGCGGCCAGCTGCGCCTCGACCAGCTCGCCGCCGTCGTGCTCGACGAGGCCGACGAGATGCTCGACCTCGGCTTCCGCGAGGAGCTGGAGGAGATCCTCGACGCCACGCCGAAAGAGCGCCGCACGCTGCTCTTCTCGGCGACGCTGCCCAGGTCGATCATCGCCATGGCCGGGACCTATCAGCGCGACGCGCTGCGCCTGGTGGTCGGCTCGGCGGCCGAGGCGCACACCGACATCGAGTACCGCTGCGTGCGCGTCGCGCCGAACGAGGTCGAGCTCGCGACCGTCAATGTGCTTCGCTATTTCGAGTCCGGGGCGGCCCTGGTCTTCTGCGCCACCCGCGAGGCGGTGCGGAAACTGCACGCCAACCTGGTCGAGCGCGGCTTCAGCGTCGTCGCCCTCTCAGGCGAGCTGACCCAGAACGAACGCACCCATGCGCTGCAGGCCCTGCGTGATCGCCGCGCCCGGGTCTGCGTCGCCACCGACGTCGCCGCGCGTGGGATCGACATCCCCGACCTGGACCTGGTCATCCACGCCGACATGCCCAACAACCGCGAGACCCTGCAGCACCGCTCTGGTCGGACGGGCCGGGCAGGGCGCAAGGGCGTCTGCGTCATCCTCGTCCCGCATCCGCGCCGCCGGCGCGTGGAGATGCTGCTGAAGTCGGCCAATATCGAGGCGATCTGGCAGTCGGCGCCGACGGCCGAGGAGATCCGCGCCAAGGATCAGGAGCGGTTGATCGAGGCGGTCAGCGCCTCGGCGGACACATCGGAAGACGACCTCGTGGTCGCCCGCGAACTGATGGCCCAGCGCTCACCGGAAGAGATCGCGGCGGCCTATGTGCGGCTTGCCCGCACGCGGATGCCGGCCCCGGAAGACCTGGCCGACAACGAGCCGGCCTATACGCCCTATGCGTCCGCCCCGGGTGGGCGTGGCGAACGCGCGCCAGAGCCGGTGCGCGCGGGGTTCGAGGACGCGGTCTGGTTCCGCATCGACCTTGGCCGCAACAAGAACGCCGAGGCGCGTTGGCTCCTGCCCATGCTCTGCCGGCGCGGCCACCTGACCAAGCGCGACATCGGCGCCATCCGGGTGTTCGAACGCGAGACCCGCTTCCAGGTGACCGCCGAGGCGGTGGAGCGGTTCGAGGCCGCCGCGTCCAAGGGCGACAGCGATGGCGGCCGCATCTATCGCCTGGAAGAGGGCGCCGCGTTGCCCCAGCGCGAGCGCGGTCCGGACTCTGGCCATCGCCGCCCGAACAGCTACAAGCAGGCCCGCTCGCCGCAGCATGCCGAGGGCGAAAAGCGCCTCTGGGCGCCGGCGGTCGACAGCGCCCCGGCCGAGACGGCCCAGCGACCGGAC
>CALAEG010000383.1 GCA_937890965.1 uncultured Caulobacteraceae bacterium
GCGGCGGTCAGGACGATCGGCTTGAAGCGGATCGCGCCGGCTTCAAGCAGCACCTCCCGCAGCGGCCGCCCCTCGCCCTGCTTGTGGCGGATGAAGTCCACCAGGAGGATCGAGTTTCGCACGATGATTCCCGCCAGCGCGATGAAGCCGATCATCGAGGTGGCCGTGAACGGCGCGTGGAACAGGATGTGGCCGATGACGATGCCGACCAGGGTCAGCGGGATCGGCGTCAGGATGACCAGCGGCAGCCGGAAGCTTTTGAACTGGGCGACGACCAGCACGTAGATGCCGAGGATCGCCACGCCGAAGGCCGCGCCCATGTCGCGGAAGGTCACCCAGGTGATCTCCCATTCACCGTCCCAGAGCACGGTCGGATGGGCCTCATTGGTCGGCTGGCCGTTCAGCCTGATGTCAGGACGGGGCAAGTCGCCCCAATCGGCCTGCTTGATCGCCTTATCGACAGCCAGCATGCCGTAGATTGGCGCCTCATAGGCGCCAGCCAGTTCGCCCATGACCATGTCGACGTCCCGACCGTCGCGCCGGTAGATGTGGGTTGAACCCGGTTCCTGCGTCGCCGTGACGACCTCGCCCAGCGACACCAACCGACCGTCGAGACCCTGCGACCGGGCGACCGGCATGGCGGCCAGCCCCTCGCCCCAAGTTCGGGCCGATTGCGGCAGACGCACAGAGATCTCGAGGGGATCGCGGCCCGCGCCGCGATGGGCGTAGCCGACGACCTCGCCGCCTAGCGCCGCGGCGATGGAGTCGTAGACCTCATGGTCGCTGACCTTCAGGGCCTCAAGACGGTCGCGATCGGGGACCAGGCGCAGGCCGGGGCGGGGATGGCCATAGCTGTCGTCGATATCCACGATGAACGGGACGGAATGGAAGATGGCCTTCACGCGCTCAGCCACGGCGCGGCGCGTCTGGGCGTCTGGCCCGTAGACTTCGGCCAATAGCGTGGCCATCACCGGCGGTCCCGGGGGCGCTTCAACCACCTTGATCACCGCGCCGGCGGGCAGCGTGAGCTTGGCCAGGCGCTGGCGAAGATCGAGGGCGATGGCGTGACTGTTGCGATGACGCTTGTCCTTCGGGGCCAGCGCCACCGATAGGTCGCCCATCTCGGACTTGTTGCGCAGGTAGTAGTGCCGCACCAGGCCGTTGAAATTGAACGGCGAGGCCGTGCCGGCATAGGCGTCGACCGCGATGACCTCGGGAAGGGTCTGAGTGACCGCCGCCGCATCGGACAGGGCGCGCTGAGTGTCCTCCAGCGATGTCCCCTCAGGCAGGTTGAGCACGACCTGCAGCTCCGACTTGTTGTCGAAGGGCAGCAGTTTGACGGTCACGGTCTTGGTGGCGAACATCGCGCAGGCGACCAGCGTCGCCAGCCCGACCGCAATCAGGAAGGTCCAGGCGCTCTTGCGCGTGGCGATGACGCGGGAGGCGACCCGGCGATAGAGCCGACCGAGCGGACCTTCATCGTGTTCGAGCATGTTGTGCTCGCTCGACAGGGCCACGCGCGCGAAGCGCACCATCAGCCACGGCGCGATGACCACGGCGACGAAGAAGGAGAACACCATCGCCGCCGAGGCGTTGACCGGGATCGGCGCCATGTAGGGACCCATCAGCCCGGACACGAACAGCATCGGCAACAGGGCGGCGACCACGGTCAGGGTGGCCACCACGGTGGGATTGCCGACCTCGGCGACGGCCTCGATCGCGGCGTCGACCCGGCTTCGGCCATCGTTCATCGCCCAATGGCGCGCGATGTTCTCGATCACGACGATGGCGTCGTCGACCAGGATGCCGATTGAAAAAATCAGGGCGAACAGGCTGACCCGGTTGATGGTGTAGCCCAGAAGGTTCGAGGCGAAGAGGGTCAAAAGGATGGTGGTGGGGATCACCACGGCGGTCACGCCGGCCTCCCTCCAGCCGATGGCGAAGCCGATCAGCACAACGATCGAGACCGTCGCCAAGGCCAGGTGTTGAAGCAGCTCGTTGGCCTTGTCGTTGGCGCTCGCCCCATAGTCGCGGGTGACAGCCACATCCAGGCTGTCAGGCAGGAGCGAGCCCTTCAGCGCATCGACCCGCGCCAGCACGGCCTGGGAGACGACAACCGCATTGGCGCCTTTGCGCTTGGCGATCGCCAGGCTGACCGCCGGCGCCTCGGTCCAACCCTGCCCCGCCCGGGCGTAGCGCCAGGCGCGCGCCTGATCCTCGCGCGGGCCCTCGACGACGTTGGCGACGTCGCGCACATAGACCTGTTCCCCCTTGGCGGAGGGCAGGGCGATCATGCCGATGTCGGCAGGGTTAGTCAGGGTGCGGCCGGCCGTCACTTGCACGGCCTGTCCGCCGTCTCGAACCAGACCCGCTGGGAAGGCGCGGTCGGCCTGGCGGACCGCATCCATCAGCGCGCCTAGCGAGACGCCGTGTAAGGCGAGCTTGGCGGGGTCGGGTTCGACGCGGATTTCATCGGGCCGACCGCCGACGATGAAGGTCAAGCCGACGTCGTCAACCTTGGCGACCTCGGTGCGTAGCTTCCCGGCGATCTCGTAGAGGGCCTGGTCGGTCCATTGGCCCGCCGCACCAGGCTTTGGCGACAGGGTCAGCACCAGGCTTGGCACATCATTGATGCCCCGAGTCTGGATGAGAGGCTCAGGGATGCCCGCCGGAATGCGGTCCAGGTTGGCGCTGATCTTTTCGTGGATGCGAATGGCCGCGGAGTCTGGATCGGTACCCACTTTGAAGCGGGCGGTGACCATGACCTGGTTGTCGTCGGCGAAGGTATAGACGTGCTCGACGCCCGCCACGCTCTTGACGATGGTCTCCAGCGGCTTGCCGACCAACTCCACCGCATCGGGCGCGCGCAGGCCGGGCGCTGAAACCATGATATCGACCATCGGCACGCTGATCTGCGGCTCTTCCTCGCGCGGGATCGTCAGCAGCGCGAGCAGGCCCACGGCGATGGCGGCGAGCAGAAACAGCGGCGTGAGCGGTGACTTGATGGTCGCCTTGGTGAGCCGTCCCGAGAGCCCGAGGTTCATTGCGGCGCCGGGGGAGTCAGCACGTCGCCAGCGCGAACACCGGAGAGGATTTCAGCCTGGTCGGCGGTTGGGCCGCCGGTCGTCTGAACCGGGGTCTCGGACGTCGTCGCGTCCGCGCGAACCACGCGCACGTAGTCGACGCCAAAGCGGGTGGCGATATAGCGCCTCGGGATAATCAGGGCCTGGCGCTCGCCGACTTTGATCTTGGCGCGGACCCGCTGGCCGATCAGATCCTGCGGCAGGTTGGGCGCGGTCACATCGGCGACGACCTGACCATCGGTCACGGACGGGTAAATCTGCTCGATCGTGCCTTGTGAGACGGCATTGTGAAGGTCTTCAGCGGCGAGTTGGACGACATCGCCGACCTTGAGCGCGCCGGCTTCGCCCTCGGGAAGTTCGATCCGCACCACGATCGGACCCGCGGTGATCTTGGCGATCGACTGACCCGGCATGACGACAGAGCCCGCCGGCACGTCCGCGATGAGCACCCGTCCGGACGCGGGCGCGAGCACGGCCCCCTGCGCGCCCTGTTCGGCGCTGGCGGCGCGTTCGGCGCGTGCCGCGGCCAGGACGCCGTTCGCCGACTTGGCCTGAGCCTCCACCTGATCGAGCTTGGCCTGGGCGTAGACGCCGTGGGAGAAGAGATCGCGGGTGCGGGAGAGATCCGCCTGAGCCGCCGCGGCCAGGGCCGCCGCCGCTGACACCTGCGCATCGTAGGCCCCGGTCTGGAAGGCGATACGGTCATCTTTGACCGTGGCGATCAGCTGACCCTGGCGAACGGTGTCGCCGTCCTTCACCAGCAGACGCACCAGGGTCCCGGATATGCGAGCGCGGGCGTCAGCCATGTCGCGCGTCGTAAGCGTCGCCGGTACGGGCTTTAGATCCGCGACGGTCTGCAGCTGAACCTGCAGGCGTCCGGCGGCGGGGGCCGTCTCGGCGACGGTCGCCGCTGGCCTGGACGGGCCGCACGCGC
>CALAEG010000384.1 GCA_937890965.1 uncultured Caulobacteraceae bacterium
GGCCGCCGATCCCGCCGACACATGCAGTTCCCCGGAATACTGGAGGATCGCGACGCCGGACGCCTCGCACAGTAGGGAAACAGCCGCGCGCACGGCGCGACCGGCTTCGGGGCTGCCGTCCCAGGCGACGGCGGCCGGGGCGGCGGCCAGGCGCGCGCGGCTGCCCGCAATCAGGACGGGCGCACGGCCGGCCATCAGCGCCTCGCCGAGCGGACCGGTCCACGGTCCTTCCCCCCGGCAGGCGGAATGGGCCACCACCACCAAATCCGCAAGCGGCAGCTCCCGCTCAAGACCGGACCAGGGGTCATCCGCTGGTGCCGCCATGGCGATGCTGGGCGATCCGTCTTCGCCCAGGCCATGCCCGCGCGCCACTTCAGCGACGATTGCGCGGGCGTCGTCGACAAGGCGCTCCCGGCTACTGGCCATATCCCGCCACGCCTGTCGTGCGTACCGGGCGCCCACGACGGACATTGACGCCATTGCTGTCGCCAGTTGCGGGACGACGGAGACAAGAACAACGGTGACGGATGCCTGATGCCGGATGGCAAGATCGCAGGCGACCGATATCGCGTCGGAGTCGTCTTCGGCGCCGGTGGCGACCACAACGATTGATGCATAGCCCATGGCGCAGTTTCCTCTACGCGAACGAAGGAACCGTTGGGGGCGGCGCGCATTGATCGCGATCAATCACGGCGTCGCCCGCCGGCGGCCTGCCGTGCCGCCTAGTGGACATTTGCCAGCCGATCCCGAATGGCCGCTTTGGATTGATCGCAGACCCTGCTTCGGTCAGCTGCGGCCTCCGGGGCATTGCCGTAGACGAATGCCGCATCGTCCAGGTCGATTTCGGGCAGCTGGTCCTTTTCCACCCAGTAGTCCTGACTGTGCCGCCACTCGGGCTTCTCGCCGGCCTTGGGCAAGAGGTGCATGCCGCGCATCAGGTAGCCGGGGTTGAAGTTCTCCGGATCGATCCATGAGGACACGGCCATGTCCTTGTCTTCGGGTCTGAGCGCGACGGTGACCTTCTTGGCGGCCTTCGCCTTCATGTGATTGAGCAGTCGGCAGACGAAGTCGGCGACCAGGTCGGCGCGAAGCGTCCAGCTGGCCCGGAAATAGCCGAATACCCAGACCAGGTTTGGCACCCCGGTGAACATCATGCCCCGATAGGTGATGGTCTCGGCGAAGTTCAGCGGCTTGCCATCGATGACGAAGTCGATGTCGCCGAGCACGTTCAGGTTGAAGCCGGTCGCGGTGATGATGATGTCGGCCTTAAGAACCTGGCCGGACTTGAGCAGGATGCCGGTCTCGGTGAACCGGTCGATCTCGTCGGTGACAACGGACGCCTTGCCCGACTTGATCCCCTGAAACAGGTCGCCGTTCGGCACGAAGGCGATGCGCTGGCGCCAGGGCCGATAGTTCGGGGTGAAATGCGCCTGCACCGCCTCCGGTCCGAGGAAGGCGCCCACCGCGCCGAGCAATTCGGTTTTGACCGCCTCGGGCTCCTCGAAGGCGCGCCGGGTGAAGGCCGCCTGATCGTGCAGGATCTTGCGGCGGACGATTTCGTGGATCCAGGTCTCGTCGATGTTCAGTTCGCGCAGCGTGTCGGCCAGTTCGTTGGCGTTGCGGCCCGGAATAAAATAGGTTGGCGACCGCTGCAAAATGGTGACGTGCTCGCTGGCGCCGGCGATGGCAGGCGCCAATGTGGCGGCGGTGGCGCCAGAGCCGATGATGACGACCGTCTTGCCGGCGTAGTCCAGGTCTTCCGGCCAGCTCTGCGGGTGGACGATGCGGCCCTTAAAGGCCTTCATCCCTTCCCATTCGGGCGTGTAGCCTTCGGAATGCCGATAGTAGCCCTGGCACATCCACAGGAAGCCGGCGGTGAAGCTCTCGGTCTGCCCCGTCTCGGCATTTGTCGCCTGCAGCGTCCAGAGATTGTCGCTGCTCGACCAGCGCGCCGAGGTGATCTTACGGCCGTAGCGGATGTGTCGGCCGAGGTCGTTCTCGGCGATCACCTCGCCCATATAGGAGAGGATCTCATCGGCGGTGGCGATGGGTGCGCCGGTCCATGGCTTGAAACGGTAACCGAAGGTGTAGAGGTCGCTGTCCGAACGGATGCCGGGATAGCGATGGGTGAGCCACGTCCCGCCATAGCTGCTCTGGCTTTCAAGGATGACGAAGCGCGTTCCGGGGCATTGTTTCGTCAGGTGATAGGCGCCGCCGACGCCCGAGATACCCGCCCCGACGATGATGACGTCGAAATGTTCGGTCTTCGAAGACGCGGATCGCTTGGCTGTCGATGTAGCGTTCATGGGGTCGGGCTCCGGACGACGTGCTGGTTGGTCGTCGCCACCCCTCCGGTTCTCCAGCGTCTCCGCCTTGATCGACATCAAATATAGCTGAACATTGATAATGAACCGGACCAGAGTCGAACCCGGCGGCTTTCGACCCAAAGACGCAAGCTGGGAGGGTCGGCATCGCGGCGCGTTTGATCCAGATCATATTCCAAGCCCACAACAGGCGGTGGAGTGGTCAGGTGGTCAGTTCGGCCCCGATCTGGCTACCCTTGTCAGACTGCCCCAGCCCTCGCCAACCGAGGCTGGGGCGCATTTTCTGCGGTGGAGCCGGATATACGGCCGCGCCCTCTGCCGCAGATCAAACCTGGTCTGGATCTGTCCGCTCCCACCAACAAGCGGGGCCTTGACCTAGCGCAAGGACGCTTCTGCGCAACGCGAAACAATCGACGTTGTTCGCATGATCGAAAGCGAATCTGTGCGGCGTTCGCAAGTTGGGAAATTCGAGTGACCGCAGCGGTTTTGCGACGGCCAGACATTCGTGTTCGCCACTGGCTGACGATTGCCCCACCAGCGGGTTGCTGGAATCCCTGAGTTCTTGATCTGAATCAAACCTGACGGCGGCGTCAGGTTTACCTTCGGCCGTCGGCGTCCGATGCGACGCCGAAACGCGGGAGAGGACTTTGCGTCAGCGGGGTCACCACCAGTTGGGTCGGCCGGAAACATCGCATGGCGAAGGTCACCTACATCGAGACCGGCGGCGCCGAACATCAGGTCGATGTCGCGAACGGCCGCTCGGTCATGGAGGGCGCCAAGCGCTACACCATCCCCGGAATCGAGGGCGACTGCGGCGGCGCCTGCGCCTGCGCGACCTGCCATGTCTATGTCGAGGACGGCTGGTTCGAGCGTTTGCCCCAGGCCGAGGAACTCGAGCAGCAGATGCTCGACTTCGCCTTCGACGTGCAGCCGAACAGCCGCCTCAGCTGCCAGATCAAGGTCGACGACAGCCTCGACGGCCTCGTCGTGCGCATTCCGCCTCGTCAGTACTGAACCCAAGGGAGATCCGCCATGAGCGCGCTTGAGCTGCAAACCCCCCAGCCGAAACCGGACTGGCAGGTGACGATGAACCAAGACGACCTCTACCAGAATCCGATGAATATCGCGTGGACTTTCAAATACATCATGTCCGGCGACAAGATCGAAGACCTGTACAGGCGCGCCAAGCAGAACCAGTGGGACGCCGACGAGCTGTTGCCATGGGACACGGTCGTCGATCCGTCCAAGCCGCTGATCAATGACCGCTCGGACATGTACCATCGTATGCCGTTCTTCTCGAAGCTGTCGAAGTCACAGCGCGAGACCTTCACGGCCCACTCCACGGCCCAGCTGCTCTCGCAGTTCCTGCACGGCGAGCAGGGCGCGCTGATGACGGCCGCCTGCGTCACCCATTCGGTGCCCGACGCGACCGCCAAGCTCTACGCCGCCACCCAGACCATGGACGAGGCCCGCCATGTCGAGGTCTACGCCCGTTACTGCGACAAGATCGCCATCGTCTATCCGATGTCGCTGTGGCTGAAGGCCCTGATCGACGCGACGCTGAAGTCGGATCGTTACGAGAAGGTGATGATCGGCATGAACATGATCGTCGAAGGCCTGGCGCTCGGCGCCTTCAACAACATGTACCGCACCACCCAGTGCGAACTGTTGAAGAAGCTGACCTTCAACGTCATGCGCGACGAGTCGCGACACGTCTCCTTCGGTCACGCCTATCTGGGCCCCGTGATCGCCAAGCTGCCGGAGGACGAGGTCGAGGACCTGGCCGATTTTGCTTTCCAGGCGGTCAGCATCCTCGCCAACAGCGGCGGCACCGCCGGGACCATCGCCAGCCGCATCGACCCAGGCTTCATGCAGGTGTTGGTCAACAGCAACATCGACCCGGAAGACTTCTTCAAGGGCCTGGAACAGGCCGAGGCGCAGGGTCTTGCCCAGGAGCTGCCGCCTGGCCAGATCCATTCGGTGAAGGACCTGATGATGCCGGCCCTGGCGCGCGTCGGGCTGCTGACGCCGACCGTCCGCAAGAAGTACGAAGAGGTCGGCATCCCGGTGTACGACGATCCCAGGGTGCTCGAAGCCATGGAAGGCGGCCATCCGGCCGCCGCCTAGGGCGTCGGGAAATGCCCGTCTGGCGTCCCGTCGCCAACCGATCGGGACGCCGGCGCCGCCTTGGGGCAATGCGATGACCGAGCCAGGACGCAACGGCGGAGAGAAGGCTGATTTCTTCGAGAGCATACTGCGCGGCCTGCCCGTGGCCGTCGTGGTCGCCGCCCCCGACGGGACGATCGCCTTCGTCAACACCGCGGCCGAGGTCCTGCTTGGCTACGAGGCGATCGAAATGGTCGGCCGGCCGATCACGGTGCTGGTGCCGATCCAGCCGGGACGGCGCGCCGATCCGGTGAAGTGGCTGGCCCGCTGGGCGGCCGAGCCGGACGTGGAACAGTCCCGCTTCCTGGATCTGATCGCGCGTCGCAGCGACGGCCATGAGATGCCGGTCGAGGTGCGGGTGCGCCAGGGTCGTGTCGGCGACCGGACCCTGTTCTTCATCACCGTGCGCGACAACACCGCGCTGAGGCGCGAACAGATTGCGTTGAAGGACGCCAATCTACGCGCCGCGCGCATCCTGATGGTGGCCGAAGACGCCATCGTCTCGGTCGACGCCGAGCAGAAGATCATCATCTTCAACCTCGCCGCCGAAAAAATGTTCGGCTACCGCACCGAGGAGGTGCTGGGCCAGCCGCTCTCGATGCTGATTCCACCCGGGGCCCGAGCGGAACATCCCGCGCATGTGGAGAGCTTCCGCCTGTCCAAGCTGGCGTCGCGAATGATGAGCGACCGGCCGCAGGTGTGGGGCATGCGACGCTCGGGCGAGCGCTTCGCGCTGGAGGCCACGATCACCAAGGTGATGGCCGCGGGCGCCTTGACCTATACGGCGCACCTGCGCGACGTCACTGAGCGCAATCGCACCCGCGACGAACTCTGCGAGCGCGAGCGGCGCATCCGCGCGGTGTTCGACAATGCCAGCAGTGCGATTGCGCTGCTGAGCCCGGACGGGGCGGTCGTGGAAATCAATCAAGCCGCCACAGCGCTCACCGACGCGAACCGGCCCCTGATCGGCTCGCCGCTCTGGGAGGCGCCTTGGCTTGGCATCGACCTGGCGGCCAATCCCGCCGCCGCGGCGGCACTGAAGGCCCTGATCGACACCGCCGCATCGGGTCAGCTGGCGCGCGCGGAGGTTGAACTGGTCCGGGACGGAGAGCCCCTGCCGATCGAGCTACGCCTGACGCCGATCGCCGACGCCGATGGCGCGACGCTCTACATCCTTGCCGAAGGCCGGTTCGAGCTAAAGACGCCGGACCCAATGCCGGTCTAGGCGGTGGCGAGCTGGGCGCGGTAGGCCTCGCGCGCGGCCTTGAAGACCTCGAACGGAAACTTGACGGGCACGCTGGCGAGGGCCGCCGCCAGCATTTCCAGGTGCGCCGCCCAACCGGCCATGGCGCGGCCTGCGTCCTCATCGGCAGGGAGGCGCAGGGTGAGCGTCAGGCGCACGGCCGCGCCGATCGGTTCGAGGGTCCAGCGCAGCGGCCTGACCGGCTCGCCCGGACCGCTCCAGGAGTACTCGAGAAGGCGTCTCGGCTCGACCGCTGAGACCGTACTGTCGATGACGATGCCGCTGTCGATGAACTGAAGCCTGGCCGCGCCGCCCCGGCGCAACTCGATCTCGCCGGGCGCAAGCCATTCTACGAGGCGAATCGGGTCGGT
>CALAEG010000385.1 GCA_937890965.1 uncultured Caulobacteraceae bacterium
TCGAGATCGGGGAGCCCGTGATGCGTCCAAAGCCGCCGTCCAAAGCCAGCAACGAGGACCTGTTCCGGTCGCGCCTGGACGCCATGCTGGATGATCGGCACGAGCTGGTCCGACTGGCCCGGCTGATTGACTGGGATCGTTTCGACGCCGCCTTTGGTGGGCTCTACGTGGACAAGACCGGTCGGCCGGGCTTGCCGACACGGCTGATGGCCGGCTTGCATCTGCTCCAGCATGCCAAGGGTCTGTCGGACGATGCGGTGTGCGCCCAATGGCTGGAGAACCCCTACTTCCAGGCGTTCTGCGGCGAGACCTATTTCCAGCACCGGCTGCCGCTGGACCGCTCGTCGATGACGCGCTGGCGGGCCCGGATCGGCCAGGACAAGCTCGAGGTGCTGCTGGCCGAAACCCTGGCGGCCGCTCTGAGGGCCAAGGCGGTGGGCACCGGCACGTTCGAACGCATCACCATCGATACCACCGCCCAGACCAAGGCCGTGGCGCACCCAACCGACAGCGGCCTGCTGCTGCGCGCGGTGGAATGGCTGAACCGCTTCGCCCGGCAGCACAGCCTAGTGCTGCGCCAATCCTTCGTGCGCCTGGCGGCACGCTCCCGGCGCGAGGTCTCGCGTCTGATCCACACCAGCGGCCACAAGCAGGCGCTGCGTGAGGTCCGCCGCATGCGCACCTATGTGGGGCGGCTGCATCGTGACATTGGCCGCAAGATCGCCGGCCAGCCGGACCTGGAAGCCGCGTTCCGGCCCGTCGGCGAACCGATCGCCCGGCTGCTCGCCCAGAAGGTGGGTGATTCCAGGAAGCTCTACGCGCTGCACGCCCCAGAGGTGGAATGCATCGCCAAGGGTAAGGCGCGAACCCGTTTCGAGTTCGGGGTTAAAGCGTCCTTCGCCGTCACCAATGCCCGCGCCGGGGGCGGACAGTTCATCGTCGGCGCCCAGGCCCGCCCTGGCTTGCCCTATGACGGCCATACGCTGCAAAGCCAGATCGCCCAGGTTGAGCGCCTCACCGGCGCCTCGGTCGAGCGGGCCTATGTCGACCGAGGCTATCGCGGTCACGGACTGACCACCCCGCAGGTCTATCTCTCCAATACCCGCGGCATCGCTTCCCCGACCATCAAGCGCGAACTCAGACGGCGAAGTGCTGTCGAACCGATCATCGGCCACATGAAGGCTGACGGAAAGCTCGAGCGTCACTGGCTCAAGGGCGCCAACGGCGACGCGATCAACGTCGTCCTCGTCGCCGCCGGCCACAACATCCGACTGCTCCTGGCATGGCTGAAGCTTCTTTGTGCCCTGATCCGGGCCGCGATCTTGGCCGCCTCGCCGCGCACATCGATCATCATCACCCGCCAGGCCTTCACCTAAACTCTCAAATCACCAAAATCGGCTTCTTCACAACCGACGAGCTAGTCGTCGGTGACAGCGGACCGACCGAGACAGGGGGCCTCATC
>CALAEG010000386.1 GCA_937890965.1 uncultured Caulobacteraceae bacterium
GCTTGCGGTCCATAGCGATCCTGCGCCTGGGCCACGCCCGCGAACAGGGCGGGCAGGGCGATGAACGCTGTGGACATGGCGATGGCGGCGCGGCGCATATCAAACTCGGCATGAACGATCTTCAACCCCAAGCTTAAGGCGGTCCGCTTAACCGGCGCCTAACGTCCGCGCCACCATCGCAAAACCGCGCGCTCGCCGACCTGCATCAGGGCGTTCAGCCCCACCCCCATCAGGACCAGAACCAGAAGCGCCGCAAAGGTTTTCGCCGTCTCCAGCCGGTTCGACGCCTCCATCAACCGCCAAGCCAAGCCGCGCGAAAGGCCTGATCGGGCGACGAACTCGGCTACAACCGCGCCGATCAGAGCAAGGCCCGCCGCCACCTTTAGTCCCTCCAAAATGAAGGGCACGGCCGAGGGCAGGCGCAGGCGAAAGAGCCGGTCGAGCGGCCGGGCGCCATAGAGGTCGAACAGTCGCTCCAGGTCCGGATCGGCGGATTTCAGCCCCGTCAGCGCGCCCGAGAAGATCGGAAAGAAGGCCACGATGGCGGCCAGCCCGACCACCGCGCGGCCCGGATGGTCGAGCCCGGCCCAGATCACCGCCAGCGGCGCCACGGCCATGATCGGCGTCACCTGCAGCCCGACCGCCAGCGGCTGCACGGCGCGCTCGGCCAGCGGATGGGTCGAGATGAGCAGCGCTACGGCAAACGCGATGGCGCTGGCCAGGACAAAGGCCAGGATCGCCATGGACAGGGTGTTCAGCGCTGCATCGATCAACATTGGCGCGTTCTGCCAGGCGGCCACGGCGATGTCCGACGGGGCGGGCAGCAGGAAGACCGGCACGGCCAGCAGGCGGCAGACGGCCTCCCAGATGGCCAGCAGGATGACGATCAGCGCCGCCGGCGCCAGCTGATAGGCCAGCCGGCTCATGCCGCGGCCCCCTGCATGCCACGGGCGAGATTGGCCGAGACGTGTTCGCAGGCCTCGCGAAAGACGGCGGTGGTGCGGAAGCCTAGCGGGCGTGGCAGCGGGCCCTCGACCACGGTCTCGCCGGCGAGGCGGCCGGGGCCCGGCGTCATCACCACCACCCGGCCGGCCATATAGCAGGCCTCCTCGACATTGTGGGTGACGAAGACGATTGCCGCCCGTGACGCGGCCCAGAGCCCATGCACGTCTTCGCCGAGCGCGCGGCGGGTGATTTCGTCAAGGGCGGCGAACGGCTCGTCGAGCAGCAGCAGCTTCGGATCGGTGACCATGGCGCGGGCCAGCGAGACCCGCATGGCCATGCCGCCGGACAGCTGCGCCGGCTTGGCCGCCTCGACTCTGGCGAGCTTGACCCGGGCCAGGGCCGCGTCGGCGTGGGCGCGGGCGGTCCGGCCGTGCATGCCGGCCAGTTCCAGCGGCAGGGCGACATTGGCCCGGGCGCTGGCCCAGGGCATCAGGGTGGGCGCCTGGAAGACCACGGCGGTCTCGCCGCGGGCCGAGGCGCGGTGCACGGCGCCGCGGGTGGGCGCCTCCAGCCCGGCCAGCAGGCGCATGGCGGTCGACTTGCCGCAGCCGGACGGCCCGACCAGGGCGACGATCTCGCCCGCCGCGACGGTCAGGCTGAACGGCCCCAGCGCCGGCCCGCGCGGATAATCGACCTCGACGGCGTCCAGTTCGGCGAGGGCTGTCGTCACTTCACCCCGGTCGGCAGGAACTGCAGCGTATAGGCCTGGTGATAGTCGAGACTCTTGGGAAAGTCGGCCGGGTCCTGGCGCGACATGGTGTCGAAGAAGGTCGCCCAGCGCGCGTCGGTCATGGCGCCGATGCCCTGGCTGGCGGCGTCGCCCGACAGCACGATGCCCTTTTCCCGCATCTTGGCGCGCGCAAAGGCGAGCAGGTCGGGGGTCATCTCCGGATTGTCCTTCAGGATCAAGGCGTCGCCGGGCTTGGGATCGCCGTAGAGATAGGATTTCCAGCCGGCCGCCGTGCCATCGACAAAGGCCTTTACCGCCGTCGGATTGGAGGCGATCAGCTTGCCGTTGGCCAGCACCATGGCCGAGTAGCCGGGATAGCCCTCGTCGGCCAGCAGGAAGACGGCCGGCTTGGCGCCGCTGGCCTTTTCGATCGTATAGGGCTCGCTGGTCAGATAGCCCTCCTCGATCACGGCGGGATTGGTCAGGAAGGCGGCCGAGGAGGTGTAGGGGCGGATCTGGGCGTCGTCGAAGCCGTACTTGGCCTTCAGCCACACCCAAAAGGCGGTGATCGAGGCGTCGGAGAGCAGGATCGGCCGGCCCTTCATGTCGGCGATCGAGCGGATGCCCTGGTCGGGGTGAGCGATCAGCACCTGCGGGTCGCTCTGCATCGAGGCCATCACCGCCTTGACCCCGGTCTTCTGCTCCGCCTGGTTCAGCGCGATGAAGCTGTTGGAGCCTATGCCCAGGTCGATGGCGCCGGTGGCCAGCAAGAGCGGCACGTTCACCGCCGGTCCGCCCTGGATGATGCTGACGTCCAGCCCGCGCTTCTTGTACTCGCCGGTGGCCAGCGCCTGATAGAAACCGCCCTGTTCGGCCTGGGCGCGCCAGTCGGTGGCGAAGCGGATCGGGGTCAGGCCATTGGCCGCCTGAACAGGCGTCTTGGCCGGCGAACAGGCCGCCAGCACGACCAGGGCGGCGATCGCCAATAGACGCAAGGCTTTCAAACTGACCCTCCCGAAATCGCGGCGCCACCCTAGGCGCCGCGCGCGGTTTCGCCAAGCCTGACGCCAGCCTGCGTCAGTCGTCCGCCTTGGCCCCGAACTGATCCGGGTTCTTGCTCCCCCTGGCGCGTCGCCCTGCCGCCTTGGGATCGAGGCGGGCCAGAAACGTCCAGGCGTCCCGGGTCCAGCGCGCGTCGGCCAAGGCGTGATGGCGGGCGCCGACCTGGCGGGGCAGTTCGGGATCGCCCAGCTCGATGGCCCACTGTTTGATGTCCAGGCAGAGCTGCGGATAGTGAAAGGGCAGCTCGGTCATTGTCCCGAACAGCCAGCTGAACGCTACCCAGTCATAGGCCGGGAAATAGCCCCAGAAGACCGGGTGTTCGTCCCCGTCGGTGAAGTTGCGGACGGCGTAGCCGATCTGCTCGCGCGCCATCGCCTTGCCGTCGAGCCGAGGGCGCACCGTCTGCAACGTCCAGGAACTGGCCTTCGACCAGTCGACCTCGCTGCTCTCGGCGTAGAACTCGCGGCCGTCCTCGGCCACCATGCCGATGCTGATCAGATCGATGCTGCAGGGCTGTTCGATGAACTCGGTATCGATCCAGTATTTCATCGGCCTTGTCAGCTCGTGCGAAACCGTCCGATCGCCTTGATCTTGGGATCGTTGGCGAAGTCGGCGGGAGCGATAAAGCCAAGGCCGTCCCAGGGAATCTTGATTTCGACCCGCTCGAAGCATCTGGCGACATATTCCGAGCAGATGAACTCGTTCTTCGGCCCCATGAATTTCGGCATGTCGCGGTTCAGCCGACCAAGGGTGATGCGCAGCGCGATCTTGGCGATCTCCATCGGCGCGAAACGATCGCCGAACCGGTCGATGGCGAAGTCGGCGAACCGCCGGGCATCGTCCGATGTGTGCTTGCCGTGGTTGGCGGCGAAATCCTCGTGGCGGGCCAGGATGATCTTGCCGGGATAGGGTTTCTGGCCGCTGCTGCTCTGGCGGATGAAGCTCTGCAGCGGCACGGTGCGCACGCCTAGCTGCTGCACCGCCTCGAAGGCCATGATGCGGTCGAGCGACGGCCAGCGATAGGCGATGGCCACATGGGTCCACGGGCTCTTGGTCGACCAGCCGATCAGCCGCGAAAAGGGATCGTTGCCGGCGCAGAGCAGCAGATCCCCGTCCCGCACCCGCCGCGAAATCGTCCCGAACGGTTCGGGCGGCATGTGGACAAGAACGTCGTCTTCGATCGCCATGGAGTGTCGCTGTCCCCGCCTGACTACCGCTTATACGCATGACCGGCCCTTGCGGTCCCGCTTGGTAACTTCAGGTGCCGGATCGCGGCGTCACAAGCGTGGCGCGCCTTCTCCCCTTGCGGGAGAAGGAACGGTAAGAGCTTCCCGCTTTTCTTCCAGAAGCAGCCATTCGTCCTCGGCCGCCGCCAGCTGCGCCCTCAGCGCAGTGAGAGAGGTCATGGCCGCGTCGAAGGCCTTGCGGTCGCGGCCGTAGAGGCCGGGGTCGGCGAGGCGCGTCTCCAGCGCCGCGATCTCGGTGGCGAGCCTGGGGGTCAGGGTTTCCAGGGCCTGCAGGCGATGCTCATCCTTGAAGGAGAGCTTGGCGGCGCGTTTCGGGGGTGGGAGCGCGGGCGGCGCGGCCGCCTTGACCGATTTGGCGACGGGCGGCTGGGCGGGGGCGAAGAAGCCGGGGTTCTGGCTGGTGAAATCGGTCCAGCCGCCGGGCGTCTCGACCACGTCGCCGCGGCCGTTCAGGGCGATGGTCGAGGTGGCGAGCCGGTCGATGAAGTCGCGATCGTGGCTGATCAGGATCAGGGTGCCGTCATAGTCGCTGAGGCGCTCCTGCAAGAGGTCGAGCGTCTCCATGTCGAGGTCGTTGGTGGGCTCGTCGAGCACCAGCAGATTGGCCGGCTGGGCCAGGGCGCGGGCCAGCATCAGCCGGTTGCGCTCGCCGCCGGACAGGCTGCGCACCGGCTGGCGCAACTGCCGCTCCTGGAACAGGAAGTCGCGGGCGTAGCTGGTGATGTGGCGCGGCTGGCCCTGCACCATGACCTGATCGCCGCCGGCCGGGGCGAGCGTCTCCCAGAGCGTGGCTTCGGGGTTCAACTGGTCGCGCGCCTGGTCCAGATAGGCGACCACCAGGTTGGAGCCCAGCTTCACCGAGCCGGAATCCGGCGCGACCTCGCCTAACAGCATCTTGACCAGAGTGGTCTTGCCGGCGCCGTTCGGGCCGACGATGGCGACGCGGTCGCCGCGCAGGATGCGGGTCGAGAAGCGCTTGATCAGCGTCCGCTCGCCATAGGATTTGGCCAGGTTGCGCGCTTCGATCACCCGCACCCCGGAACTCTGGCCGGCCTCGATGGTCATGGCCATGGCGCGGCTGGCATCGCCCATCAGCACAGCCTTGCGCTGGCGCATTTCGTTCAGCGCCCGGGCGCGGCCCTCGTTTCGCGTGCGCTGGGCGGTGATGGAGCGGTGGAACCAGTAGGTCTCCCGCTCGATGGCCTTTTCCAGCCGGCGCAGGTTTTCCGACTGTTCGGCGCTGATCTTCTCCGACCAGGCGTCGAATTCGTCGAAGCCCTTGTCGAGCCGCCAGACCCGGCGGCCCTCCAGCCAGAAGCAGCGCTTGGTGGTGCGGCGCAGGAAGGCGCGGTCGTGGCTGACCATCAGCAGGGCCGCGCGGCTGGCGCGCAGCACGGCCTCCAAGGTCTCGATGGCCAGGATGTCGAGATGGTTGGTCGGCTCGTCGAGCAGGAGCACGTCCGGCTTTTCCGCGATGGCGCGGGCCAGGGCGGCGCGCCGGCCTTCGCCGCCGGACAGGCCGGGCGTCGGACGAGCGGGATCGAGGTCGAAGGTCATCAGCGCCGATTCCGCCTCGTGCGGCTCGGCGCCGCCGGCGATGGCATAGTCGAGCAGGGTCTCGCCGGTGATGATCGGCTCCTGCACCGCGAGCGCGATGCGCGCGCCGGGTTTGACCGAGCGCTCGCCGCCGTCTGGCTCGATCTGGCCAGCCAGCAGGCGCAGCAGAGTCGACTTGCCGGCGCCGTTCCGCCCGACAAGACAGGCGTGGACCCGCGCCTCCAGCGCCAGGTCGACGCCGTCGAACAGCATGGTCGGCCCGTCGGCCAGGCGCACGTCTTTCAGCGCGATCAGGGGCGGTCGAGCGCTCAGCGGTTGTCGTCCTGGGGCGGGGGCGCGTCCGGTGGCGGGGCGTCCGCGTCATTCTCGCGCTCGCGGCGGGGACGCACGAAGCCGTCCGGTGGCGGTGGCGCCTGGTCGTCGGGCGGCGCCTCGGCGTCGCGTTCGGCGTCGCGATCCATCTCACCATCGGCCGCGCGACCGAAATCGTTGGAGAGATCGTCATAGAAGTTCGAGCGTACCTCGGCCTGCGCCGGCGGCGCGTCCGACGTGGCGATGTCGGCGGTGGTCTGGTCGGCGGGAGTCTCGGCCGGCAGCGCGAAATCGTGGATCGGCACGTTCTGGTGCGCGGCGATCATCATGCGCCGCCAGATCTCGGCCGGCACCTGGCCGCCGGTGACCTTGCGGGTCGGATCGCCGTCGTCATTGCCGACCCAGACGCCGCAGACCCAGTCGGGGGTGAAGCCGACGAACCAGGCGTCCTTCCAGTCCTGGGTAGTGCCGGTCTTGCCCGCCGCCGGCCGACCGAAGGCGGCGCGGGTGCCGGTGCCCATAGTGATCACGCCCTCCATCATCCGCACCATCGCCCCGGCGTTGTTGACGTCATAGACCATGGCGCCGGCCGACGAAGGGTGGGCGAAGATGACGTCGCCGCGCTGGGTGGCGATCTGGTCGATCAGATAGGGATCGTTGCGCTGGCCGCCCTGCTGGAAGACCTGATAGGCCGAGGTCAGTTCGAGCAGATTGACCTCATAGGCGCCGAGCGCGATCGACAGCTGCGGATCGTCGGGAATGCTTTTCAATCCGAACCGGTGCGCGACCTCGGCGATCTTGGCGGTGCCGACCTCATTGGCCAGCCGGACCGCGACGGTGTTGATCGAGTGGGCCAGCGCCACCGCAAGGGTCACTGGTCCGCGATAGCCGGCCTCGTAGTTGCCGGGCGACCAGAGGCCGATGCGGATGGGCGCGTCCAGGCGCGTGTCGGTCGGCTTGATGCCGGTCTCCAGCGCCGAGGCATAGACGAAGGGCTTGAAGGACGAGCCGGGTTGGCGCTGGGCCTGGGTCGCGCGGTTGAAGGCGGAGAGCTGGTGGTCGCGGCCGCCGACCAGGGCGCGGATCGCCCCGCCGGGGGCGAGCAGCACCAGCGCGCCCTGATGGATATTGGTCCGCTTGCCTTCGGTGTCGATCGCCTCGCGCACCACGGTTTGGGCGGTGGTCTGCAGGTTGGAATCGACCGTCAGCCGCACCACCAGGTCCGGCGCCTGGCCGCCGGCGATCTGCACCGCCTGGGCGGCGGCCATGTCCAGCACATAGCCGAAATCGCCCTCGGCGGGCGCTTCCGCCGCCAGCTTGGGCGGGTGGGCCAGGGCGGCCTGCTCGTCGGCGTCGCTGATCCAGCCCTGGGCGTGCATGGTGGCCAGCACCAGGTGCGAGCGGGCCAGGGCCGCGTCCATATCGTTGGTGAGGGCGAGCCTCGTCGGCGCCTTGGGCAAGGAGGCGAGCAGCGCGGCCTGGCTCAGGTCGAGCTGGCTGGCCGGCTTGCCGAAATAGGTCTGGGCGGCGGCGTCGATCCCATAGGCGTTGTCGCCGAAGAAGATGCGGTTGAGGTAGAGTTCCAGCACCTCGTCCTTGGTCATCTCCTGTTCCAGCCGGTAGGCGATCACCGACTCCTCCAGCTTGCGCTGGATGGTCTGTTTCGGCGTCAGATAGAGGGTGCGCGCCAGCTGCTGGGTCAGGGTCGAGCCGCCCTGCACGGTGTGGCCGGCCCGCCAGTTGGTCCAGGCGGCGCGTGCTATCCCCTGAAAATCCACCGGACCATGCTGATAGAAACGCCGGTCCTCGGCGGCCAGGAAGGCGCGCGGCACGTAGGCCGGCAGCTGGGCCAGGGTGATGGCCGACCCGTGCTTCGGACCGCGCGTGGCCAGCACCTTGCCGTTCATGTCCTCGAAGGTCATGCCGGGTGCCTGGTTGACCACCGTCAGCGTCTCGCGGTCGGGTATGTCCGGCACGCCATCGATGAAGGCCTTGGCCGCGATGACCCCGGCGCCGATGGCGACCAGGACGCCGGCGACCAGCACGGCGACCACCAGCGGCCAGACGCGCACGTGCTTGCGCGACGGCTGCGGCGGCGGGATCGGCCGGCGCGGCGCGCCACGGCCGAAGCGCGCCGGCGGCGGGCCGGAAGACGCGGGGGTGGGGTTGGATGGCTCAGTCACGGATTAGGCTTCTATACTGGACGGCATCGATGGTGTTGGCGGCTTTCTGAGCGATGACACGCAAACCTTTCTGGGAGGCCAAGTCCCTGCGGCAAATGACCGTGCCGGAGTGGGAGAGCCTGTGCGACGGTTGCGGCCTTTGCTGCCTGGTCCGTTTCGAAGACGAGATCACCGGCGAGATCATCCCGACGCGGGTGGCGTGCCGGCTGTTCGACACCGACCGCTGCAGCTGCACCGACTATGCCAACCGCAAGGCCAGTGTGCCCGATTGCGTCAAGCTGACGCCCTATAACATCGACGACCTGCATTGGATGCCGAAGAGCTGCGCCTATCGCCGGCTGAACGAGGGCCGCGGCCTGGCCTGGTGGCATCCGCTGGTCAGCGGCGATTCGGAAAGCGTCCATGAGGCGGGCGTCAGCATCCGTGGACAGACCATATCCGAGGCGGTGCTGGCGGCGCCGGAGGACGCGATCGACTTCGAGGCGCTGGATTTGATGCGCGAGCGCGGGGACGACTAAGGCATCGACTGCTGTTGCAATAATATCACAATCGGTCTTGCATGGCGCCGCGAACCGCTTAATTGAGGGTCCCAAGACAGCTTCCCATTCAAAGGCGATCACGGCGTTGGCGCAGGACCCCTATCAGGAACTCGGCGTCTCGAGGCAGGCGAACAAGGACGAGATCAAGCGCGCCTTTCGCAAGCTGGCCAAACAGCTGCATCCCGACAAGAATCCCGGCGACAACGCCGCCGAGGAACGCTTCAAGCGCATCTCGGCCGCCTTCGACCTGCTCGGCGACGAGGAAAAGCGCAAGAAGTTCGACCGCGGCGAGATCGATGCGGACGGTCGCGAGACCATGCGCGGCTATGCCGGCGGCGGCGACCCGTTCGGCGGCGCCGGCGGGTTCCGCGGCGGCCCGGCCGGGCAGGGCGGTGCCTCGTTCGAAGGCGTCGACCTGAACGACATCCTTGGCGAGATGTTCGGCTCACGCGGCGGACAGCGCGGCGGCTTTGGCGGCCCCCCTCCGCCACAACGAGGCGGCGACGTGCGCGCCAAGCTCGAGATCGACCTGGAAGACGCTATTCTGGGCGCGCGCAAGCGGATCAGTTTCACCGACGGCCGCACCATCGACGTCACCATCCCCAAGGGCGCGGCCGAGGGCCAGGTGATGCGCCTGAAAGGCCAGGGCTCGCCCGGACGCGCCGGCGCCGGCGACGCCTTGATCGAACTGGCGATCCGGCCCCACCCGGTCTTCCGGCGCGAGGGCGACAACCTGGTCATGGACCTGCCGGTCTCGGTCCCCGACGCGGTCCTGGGCGCCAAGGTCGAGGCGCCGACGCCGGAAGGCCCGGTGACCCTGACGGTGCCGAAAGGCTCCAACGCCGGTTCGACCCTGCGCCTGAAGGGCCGCGGCCTGCCGCACGGACCCGGCGGCGCGCGCGGCGACCTCCTGGCCCGTCTGCAGCTGGTGCTGCCGGATAAACCCGATCCCGAGCTGGAACAGTTCGCCGAAACCTGGCGCAAGGACCGACCCTACACGCCACGGCGGCGCTAGCGGTTGTCGCGCCAGGGGTCGGGCTGGTCTATTCAGGCCCTATTCAGCGGCGCGGGTCCAAGGAAGGGCTTATGAAACCGATGCCCGCCCTTGTCGTCGGCCTCGTGCTGGCGGTCCTCGCCGCGCCGGTGGGCGCCCAGGGCTGGAATGGCGGCCACGGCGGGCGTGGTTATTCGCAGCCGCGGGGCGCCGCTCCGCAATCCTATCGCGGGCCGCAGCCGCAGCCCTTCCGGGGCGCGGCGCAGCCGCAACCTTTTCGCGGTCAGCCGCAGCCGGCCCGCGGACCGCCGGCGGGCCCGCCCGGCTGGGAAGGCGATTCCCTCGGCGCCGGCTGGAGCCCGCAGCAGGACGAGGTGCGCCAGGGTGTGCGGCAAAGGCGCTTCGTGCCGCTCGGCCAGGCCATCGAGTCGATCCGTCGGCGCAGTCCCGGCCGCGAACTCGACGCCGGCCTTGAGCAATTCGACGGCCGTCCCGCCTATCGCGTGCGCTGGGCGGCCCCGGACGGTCGGCGGATCGACTATATGGTCGATGCGGAAAGCGGCGCCATATTGAGCACCGACGGAGGACGATAGCCCCATGCGCATCCTTTTGGCCGAGGACGACCCGGACCTGTCGCGGCAGTTGAAGCAGGCCCTGTCCGACGCCGACTATGCGGTCGATCACGCCGCCGACGGCGAAGAGGCCCACTTCCTCGGCGACACCGAACCCTATGACGCGGTGATCCTCGACCTCGGCCTGCCCAAGGTCGACGGCGTCTCGGTGCTTGAACGCTGGCGGCGCGACGGCAAGCAGATCCCGGTGCTGATCCTGACCGCCCGTGGCTCGTGGAGCGAGAAGGTGGCCGGCTTCGACGCCGGCGCCGACGACTATCTGACCAAGCCCTTCCACACCGAGGAGCTGCTCGCCCGCCTGCGCGCCCTGCTGCGCCGCTCAGCGGGACATGCCGCGGCGACGCTGTCTTGCGGCGGCCTGCGCCTCGATCCGCGCGCGGCCCGCGCCTCGGTGAACGGCGAGCCGCTCAGGCTGACCTCGCTGGAATATCGCCTGATGCACTATCTGATGATGCACCAGGGCCGGGTGATCAGCCGCACCGAACTGGTCGAGCACCTCTACGACCAGGATTTCGACCGCGACTCCAACACCATCGAGGTTTTTGTCGGCCGGGTGCGCAAGAAAATCGGGCCGGATCGGATCGAGACGGTGCGCGGGCTGGGCTATCGCCTGATTCCGCTGGAGGGCGAGGCGGAGAGCGCGTGAAGCTTCGCGACCTTTGGGGGCGATCGCTCGCGCGGCGGCTGGTCTTGCTGGCCGCCGTCTGGAGCCTCCTGGTGCTGGTGGTCAGCGGCCTGGTGCAGACGGCGTTGTTCCACCAGGCCTCGGTCACACGCTTTGACGACGACCTCTATGCCGACGCCCAGAGCCTGTTCGCAGGCTCAAGCGTGGATGACCAGGGCCAGGTCGTCGCGCCGCCGCTGACCGATCCGGCCGCGACCCGGGCCTATTCCGGCACCTATTGGGAGATCGCCGAGCCGGCGGGCGCGCGGCTGCACGCGGCAGTGCGCTCGCGCTCGTTGTGGGATTCCGAGCTGCAGCCCCCGCCCGGCGGCCTCGCGGCCCTACAGGCGGTTCCCGGCAAGATGATCTACTACACCACCGTCGGCCCGGCCCATGAACCGCTGCGCACCGCGGCCATGCTGGCGACCCTGCCCGGACACGCCGCACCGGTGATCTTCATGACCGCGGAGGACCTGACACCGGTCGAGGCCTCATCCAAGCGCTTCGCCCTGGAGACGGCGGTCAGCCTGATCGTGCTCGGGGTCGGCCTGATCCTGGTGGTGCTGATCCAGGTGCGCGTCGGCCTGGGGCCGCTGTTCGCGCTGCAGCGCGAGGTGGCCGCCGTGCGCACCGGCAAGGCCGATCGGCTCGATGGCGACTATCCGGCCGAGGTCGAGCCCCTGGCGGCGGAGCTGAACGCCCTGGTCGCCCACGACCAGGAGGTGGTCGAGCGCCAGCGCACCCATGTCGGCAACCTGGCCCACGCGCTGAAGACGCCGCTTTCGGTCATGCTGGCCGAGGCCGAGCGACATCCAGGCCCGCTGGCCGAGGTGGTCTCGCGCCAAGCCGACGCCATGCGCGACCATGTCGACCACCATCTGCGCCGCGCCCGCGCCGCCGCCCGCTCCCAGGCCCCGCGCGAGCGCACGGCGGTGGCGCCGGTGCTTGAGGAGCTGTCGCACGCCCTTGAGCGCATCTTTCAAGACCGGGCGGTGACCATCGACTGGCGCTGCCCCGACGGCCTCTATTTCCAGGGCGAACGACAGGACCTGTTGGAAATCCTCGGCAACGTCTTGGAAAACGCCTGCAAATACAGCACCCGTCGCGTCAAGGCGGAGGCCAAGCCGATGGGTTCGGACCGCATGAACATCGTCATCGAGGACGATGGGCCCGGCCTGCCCAGCGAGCGGCGCGCCGAGGTTTTCAAACGCGGCGAGCGCCTCGACGAAAACGAGCCGGGCTCCGGGCTCGGCCTTTCCATCGTCGACGAACTGGCCCGCGCCTATGGCGGCGGCGCGGCCTTGAGCGATTCGACCCTTGGCGGTCTGCGCGTCGTGCTCGACCTGCCGCGGGCCGAGAGCTAGAGCGCTTTCCGGCGAAGTGGGAACCGGTTCGGCGCCAGAAAGCGCGACCAACGATAGATCTGGAGCGCCGCTCCGATTCAATCGGAGCGGACAGCGCTCCAGCTGCGCTTTCGGGCTTCCTTAACGCCCGGTCATCATGATGCGCGCGAACGCCAATCTCGGCGCGCGAGCGACATGGCATGCCCGGCCTGACCGACCGTCAAATTCTCGGCCTGAAGACCGTGTTCGGGGTCGTCACCGACTCAGTCGTGCGCAATCTGCAACTGGCCTTGGCCGAGGAGGCCACGCTCGGCGGTCCCGTCGCCGGGGTGCATGAGTTGCTCTGCAACGAAGCGGCCGACCGCCGGCTGCGGCGGCTGGTGCTGGCCCCCGTCGGCCTGCTCTGCAGGCCGTCCGAATGGAAGGCGGTGTCCTTTCCCGCGGCGACGCCGCTGCTTCTAGGGCGCGCGCTGAAAGAGACCGCGCCGGCGCTGATCGAAGAGGCCGCGGCGGCCAGTTGCAAGCCGCTGGAGCCGGACGCCCCGACCGACCCGGTCTATGACCAGCTCTGCCTGTCGGCGGCGCAGGGCCTGCGTTGCGAGGCCAAGGCCTTCGAAAAGGCCGGCGACCTGCTCAACACCACCGCCAGGGATGGCGCGGCGACCTTCGCAAGCTACCTGGACCTGGCGCCGATCACCCGCGCGGCGATCACGCGGCTGCCCGACTGGATCGGCCGGATGAGCGACGACCGGGCGGCGGCGGCCAGGCTCGCCTACAAGGACGCCGTCGAACTGGCCGTCGACGCGGGCCCGCAGTTTTTCGAGATGCTGTTCGCCCACCTGCCGGAGCCCTGGCAGATTCTGCGCGTCATGTCGGCGATCATGGACCATCCGGGCGACCGCTATGTCGCGGTCTCCGAGCTGGCGCGCTTCGGCGACTATATTATCGACGACATCGACCGGCGATTGGCCATCTTCAGGGATTTCGACCCCAACAAGGGCATCGACGCCGGCATCGCCGCCGGCGAGGCCCTGCACATCGCCGCCGTCGAGATCGCCGAGTTCGAGACCTCCATCGAGCTCAGCCGCGAGGGTCCCTGGGGCGTGCGCATCGGCATGCAGAAGAAGCTGCTGGCCCAGTTGGCCGAGACCCGGCTGGACCAGATCGGCAAGGCGCTGGATGCGGCCTTGCCGCTGCGCATGGTGCGGCTGGGCAAGGGCCTGCGCGGCCTGCCCAAGCTGGAAGCCGACCCCGACCCCGCGGCGCTTTGCCGCGCCGAAGGGCTGATGGCCTTTTTCGACCATTCGCGCGGCTCTGCGGCTCAGTCCGGCTATGGCGCCGCGCGGGCGAGGGCCGCGGAAAAGATCGAGGAGCGCCTCGACCAGTATGTCGAGGATCTGCTGGAGATGCTGCGCGCCGAGGATGCCGGCTCGGCCGTGCGCATCCACGCCTTTCTGGAAGTCACCGCCGGCTTCATGGCCCAGGCCCACGGCGAAAAAGCCGCCCAGATTGTCCGCCGCAGGGCCGCGGCGGCCTAACCCCCTCCGTCATGGCCCGGTTTATCCGGGCCACCCATGGTCGCCAGCGAATGTAGGTGCGCCCGGACGCCGGCCACCAGCGAAAAACTCACCAACGCGAGCGCTCATGGGTCGCCCGGACAAGCCGGGCGATGACGGTCAAAAGAAAGGGCGGCGCATTGCTGCGCCGCCCTTCGCGGATAGAGGCCGCTTGCTTGGCCTTAGGCCGCCTTGTCGGATTCGATGGCGGGGGTTTCGACGCCGGCCTTGATCTCGATGCGGCGCGGCTTCAGCTGCTCGGGCAGTTCGCGTTTCAGCGAAATGGCCAGCAGGCCGTCCACGAGCTGGGCTTCGGTCACCACCACATAGTCGGCGAGCTGGAATCGGCGCTCGAAATTGCGCTCGGCCAGGCCGCGATGCAGGAAGCGGCGGGTCTCGTCGTTGGCGACCTTGCGGCCCTGGACGGTGAGGGTGTTTTCCTTGGCCTCGATCGTCAGTTCCTCGGGCTTGAACCCGGCGACGGCGATCTCAATCCGGTAGGCGTTCTCGTCGGTCCGTTCGATATTGTAGGGCGGATAGCCCGAGGCGCTGTCGGTCGCCGCGGCGGCGTCGAGAAGAGCGGCCAGCCGGTCGAAGCCGACGGCGGAACGGTAGAGGGGGGTAAAATCGATCGTACGCATGAAGCATCCTCCTGCTTGAGCAAGGTCGCGGTTTGAGTACGGAACCCGGGCGTGAGCCTTCGAATCTGGCCTCACGCGGGTCCGCAAAGGCCCGGACATCCAGCGCCTTCGCCAATCAGGTAGGGGGCGGAAATCGGCGTTCAAGGGCTTGCGCGCTCAGCCTCGCGCTCTTGAAATGCCGTCCTGACGCGCTCAAGGCTTGACCCATGATCAATCGCAGACTGGCGCTCCTCTCCGCTATGGCCTCGGCCGCCGCCTTTGCCGCGCGGGCCCAGGACAATCCGATGCTGCATTCGCCGCACGCCGGGCCGCCGCCGCAGAGCGACAACGACCCGGCCCTGGTCGCCCTGATCGCCGGGCCGCAACGCTCTGCGGCCGACAAGGCGCGCGATCCGTGGCGTCATCCGCTGGAAACCCTGGGCTTCTGGGGCCTGCAGCCAGGGCTGGTGGTCGCCGACATCGATCCCGGTGGCGGCTATTGGACCGAGATCGTCGCGCCCTATGTTGCGCAGGGCGGCGGTCGTTACATCGCCGGCATGGCCGATCCCAACGACCCGGCGGCTTCCGAAGGCGCCAAGCGCGGCCGCGCGGCGTTCGAGGCCAAATTCGCCGACAAGGCGGTCTATGGGCCGATCACCTACGCGCCGTTCAGCGCCGCCGGCGGTTTCGTGGCGCCGCCGAACTCGATCGATCTGATCATCTATTCCCGCTACGTGCACGATCTGATGGGGATCCCCGGCGCGCTGCAGCGGACGCTGGCCGGCTTCTATTCGTCGCTCAGGCCCGGCGGCATCCTGGCGGTGGAAGAGCATCGCGCCGACCCCCGCGCCATGGTCCCCAACGCCACCGACGGCTATGTGGCGACCGACTTCGTCATCGGCGAGGCGCGCAAGGCCGGCTTCGTCTTCGAGAAGGCCTCCGAGATCAACGCCAATCCGAAGGACACCAAGGACCATCCGTTCGGCGTCTGGACCCTACCGCCCACCCGCCGCAGCGCGCCCGCGGGCCAGCCGCCCAACCCGGCCTTCGATCACAGCAAGTACGACGCCATCGGTGAGAGCGATCGCATGACGCTGAGGTTCAGAAAGCCGGCGAGCGCCTAGCGGCCGATGGTGGACGCGGCCACAATTCGATCCCATCCCGACGTCGCCGAGCCGCCTGGCGGCAGCGCCGAATGGATCGAGGCCGCCGGCGGCCATCGCCAGCGCGCGGCCTTCTATACGGCCGCCAATCCGATCGGGACGGTGGTCATCTCCACCGGCCGCACCGAATTCATCGAGAAGTATTTCGAGGTCATCGGCGAGCTGCTCGAGCGCCATTACAGCGTGCTGATCCACGACTGGCGCGGTCAGGGCCTATCGACGCGCCTGCTGCCGGACGCTTTGAAAGGCCACGCCAACCGGTTCTACGACCTGGTCGACGACTATGGCCGCCTGCTCGACCATTACGGCGACCGGCTGCCCAAGCCGTGGATATCGCTCAGCCATTCCATGGGTGGGTGCCTGACCATGATGGCCTTCGCCCGCGGCGAGCGACGGTTCTCCGCCGCCATCCAGACCGCGCCCATGCTCAGCCTCAAGCCCCAGCGGCAGATCGCCTTGCGCGCCGCGGTCTGGCTGATGGACCATCTGGGCGCGGCCAATTCCTATGCCCTGGGCGGCAAGGCCGACCCCTATGTCGCCACCTTCGATGGAGACCGGCTGACCCACGACCGTGCGCGCTGGGATCGCACCATGTCGATGATCCTGGAGCATCGCGACCTGGCGCTGGGCGGGGTCACCTGGGGCTGGATCGAGAGCGCCTTTGAGGCCATGGCCTGGCTGCAAAGCACGCCGCGGCTTGGCGAGGTCGCCATGCCGGTCACCATCATCGGCGCCGGGCTTGACCTCCTGGTCGATTCCTATGGCCAGACGCTGGTCGCCGCGCATCTGCCGCACTGCCGCTTTCTGGAAATCCCCGAGGCCTTCCACGAGATCCTGGTGGAGACCGACGACATCCGCGCCATCTTCTGGCGCGAGTTCGAAGCCTTGGTCGCCTCTATTTCGCCGAGCGCCTGAGGGCGACCAGGGCTTCTTCCAGACAGGCCGGATCGCCAGCGATGACGACCTGCCCGGCCTCACGCCCCACCGGTTCGCCGCGCCAGTTGGTGACCAGGCCGCCGGCGCCGGCGAGCACCGGGATCGCGGCCTCGATATCCCAGGGTTTGAGGCTGGATTCGATGACCAGGTCGAGCGTGCCCAGCGCCACCATGGCGTAGGCATAGGCGTCGCAACCCAGCCGCGCGAGCTTGGCCGCGGACCGCACCTGCCGCCAGGCGCCACGCTCGGCCCCGTCGAAGATGGCCGGATCGGTGGTGGCGATGATGGCGTCGGTGAGCAGCGGGCAGCGGCGCACCTTCAGCGGCCGGCTCTGGCCCCGCGACAACAGCCGCGAGCCCGCCGCGGCACCCAGAAAAATCTCGTCCAAAAAGGGCTGGCCGATGGAGCCCAGCACCGGCTGGCCCTGGAACCTCAGGCCGATCAGGGTGGTCCAGACCGGCAGGCCGGCGATGAAGGCGCGGGTGCCGTCGATGGGATCCAGCACCCAGACGAATTCGGCGTCGGCCCGCTCCTCGCCATATTCCTCGCCGATGAAGCCGTGGTCGGGGAAGCGTTCGGAGACCAGACGGCGAATGACGGCTTCGGCGCCCTTGTCGGCTTCGGTGACGGGGTCGAAAAACCCCTCGGGGCCTTTGTCGACCAGACCGTTCTCGACGCGGAACAGCGGCAGGATGGCCTTGGCCGAGACGGCGTTCAGCTCGATCAGCAGGGCCTCGAGCGTCTCGAGGCGTTCGGGGGAAAGGGTGTCGGCCATGGGCCGAGGCTTAGACGCTGGCGAAGCCGCCGGAAAGCGTTCAGCTGACCTCGGCTGTCCCGTGCAGGGACTTGGCCAGGTCCAGCAGCCGCCGGCGCGGGCGTTCGCCCAGCTGGTAATAGGCGCGGACCAGGTCGAGCGTCTCCTTGCGCGCCAGCACCTCGCCGCCCTCGGCCTGTTCGCCGCTGGCGTCACAACGCGGGCCTTCGGCCAGGCCGTCGTAGAAATAGCCGACCGGCACCTCCAGCGCTGCGGCGATCCGCCAGAGCCGGGCGGCCGAGATGCGATTGGCGCCGCACTCGTACTTCTGGATCTGCTGGAAACGCACGCCGACGACCGAGGCGAGCTGTTGCTGGGTCAGGCCGAGCAAACGCCGACGACGACGCAGACGACGGCCGAGATGAAGATCGATATCGTTGCCCACGGGCTGGCCTTTCAATACCTTTCCGTCCCAAACCAGGACGGCTGAGTGAATCGATGGCAATCCACATGCCGTGGCGGTTGAACCCCAACGAGTTGAATCAAGCCCGGCCGCGCGCGCCGCGTTCGCCTGGGGCGCGATAGCGCATGGCGCGCAAGCGTGGGGCCAGGGCCCAAGACCTGATCTGGCGGCTCGAGGCGTTCGGATTCGATGTGGCGACGGCGTTTCTGCGGCTCTTGCCGGTGGATTTCGCCTCCGACGCCGGCGCCGTGCTGATGCGCTGGATCGGGCCCCTGACCGGCACACAGAAGACTGTGGATCAGAATCTCCGCATCGCCTTTCCGGACATGAGCCCTGAGGAGCGCAAGCGCATCTCGATCGCCCAATGGGGGAATTTCGGCCGCTACTGCTTCGAAATGGCGCTGATGGACCGTCTCACCCCCGCCAAGGGCCGTGTCGAGGTGGTCGGCGCCGAGCGCCTGGCGGATATCGCCAACAGCGACGAGGCGGCGGTCTATGTCTCGGGGCATTTCGCCAATTTCGAGGTGATGGCCGCGGTGCTGATGGACGCCGGCATCAAGTGCCAGGTCACCTATCGGCCGACCAACAACCCCTATTTCGACAAGCGCATCATCGAGAGCCGCAAGAAGTACGGCATCAGCATGTTTGCGCCCAAGGGCGAGGCGGCGGCGATCCGCGGTCTTTATGCGGCCCTCAAGCGGGGCGAAGCCATCGCCATCCTGAGCGACCAGAAGTTCAACGAAGGCATCACCGACCTCTTCTTCGGCCAGCCGGCGCGTTCGGCAACGGGCGCCATCCGGCTGGTGCTGCGCACCGGCGCCAGGCTGCAGCTGGGCTATATCGAGCGGCTGAAGAGCGCGCGCTTCCGCGCCGTGGTCTGCGAGCCCATCTATCTGGAGAACACCGACGACCCCGCCGCCGACCTGGCCAAGGGCGTGCGGCTGCTCAACGCCTTCATTGAAGAGCGCATCCGCGCGCGGCCTGAAGAATGGTGGTTCTGGGTGCACCGGCGCTGGGCTGACGAGGTGTATGCGGCGCTTGGCGACTAGCGGGATATGCTGCCTCGGCGCGAGTCGATGCGCCACCGGGCTCAGTTTCGCGTGGATTGGACGGTAAGATGGCGGAGGACAGAACCGATCGGCGGGTTTCGGCCGAAGCGCCAGCCAGCGCCGACAAGTTCAGGCTCTCGGTCCGGCTGGCCACCGAATATTTCCTGCGCTCCATGCAGCTGCTGGTCGAGTTCGTCGGGGGCGACCTGGTCACGGCCCTGGTCTTCCTGGCCATCGTTTCAGCCAATGTCTCCCACCTGAACGCCGATGGACCGGACGGAGCGCCCCATGCAGACGCCGGCGACGTCCCACCGGACGAGGTGCGCAAACCCATCAGCGTGCTCGCCCTGGCCGGATCCCTGAACCTGCCCTACGAGACCACGCGCCGGCATGTCAGCAAGCTGCTGCAGACCGGCCAGTGCGTGCGGGTGGCCGGCGGCCTGATCGTTCCGGCCCGGGTGCTGCTGAGCGATCGCCACACCGAGGTGATGGGCGCCAACCTGACCAATCTTCGCCGTCTTTTCAGGGCGCTGAACAAGGCCGGGGTGGATCTGAGCTGACCATCCCGCGGCGCGCCTGGTTCAGGAATTGATGGCCCAGCGGCGTCACCTCGACGACGGCCTCCAGCCGACCGTCCCGCCTTCGCACCACATAGCCGCCGTCGACGGCGTCTTCCCAGATGGTCAGGCGCGGGCAGGAGGTTCGCCAACCATCCATGACCTCGGCGTAAGCCCTGGGTTCGGCGGCGAGCCATTCCAGAAAGTCGAGGATCAGCGGGGCGGTGATGTCCGTCGCAATGGGTTGCGATCCCGCCATCGCGGGTGCGGTCTTCGGCATGGCCGTGCTCCTTTGCGCCTGAGAAAGGGCGCACAGGGCCCTTCCGCGTCGCATTGCGTGGCGATGATCGCCCCGCGCCTCGCCGTTGGCAAGTCGCAGCCTAGGCTTTGCTGTCGGTGGGGTTGAGTTCCTGCCAGCGCTTCAGCGCCTGTTCAGGACCGGCATAGGCTTCCTGGGTCACCGGATTCCAGTAGCGCAGGTCTTCCAGCGGAATCTTCGCCCCGGTCACCGCGCAGAGCACGAAGCGGCCGGGCTTCAGCACGGCATATTCCCCATCGTCATAGTGCAGATGGGCAAGGCCGGGCTCGTTGGCGAGATTGCGGTCGTAGGCGTTCATCGGGGGTATTCTAGCGCAGACGGGGCGGGAGGTGAACGGGCATTCCTAAACCCGCTCATCCCCGCGAACGCGGGGACCCAGGCTTTTTTGCTGGAAACTCATAACCTTACGATAAAACACCTGGATCCCCGCACTCGCGGGGACGAGCGGTGAGGGGGATCAGAACAGATCGCCTTGGTTCACCTGGGTGCTGATGGCCCGCTTGGCGGGGCGCACGGGCGCGCGGGCTTCGCCGTCGAGGATGGCGCCGCGGTCGCCATCCTTGAAGACCAGCTTGACGCCTTCGCCGGCGCGGAGTTCCGCTGCTGTGCGCGCCAGGGTCCCGTCGGCGTGGTGGACCCGGGCGAAGCCGCGGGCGAGGGGGCCGTCGGGGTTGAGGCTCAGGCGCAGCTTGTCGAGGCCGATCAGCACGTCGCGGGCGCGCGCCAGCCGCCGGTCGGCGGCCGGGCGAAGGCGGCCGGAGACATTGGCCAGCTGCTCGGCCATGGCCTGTCGGCGGCGGATCAATAGCGAAGGGCTGAGCCGGGTCGCCACCCGCACCAGTTCGCGCTCGTGCACGGCGGCGTTGCGAGCCAGCGCGGCGCTCAGTCGGCCGGCGGAAAGGTCGAAGCGCTGGCTGGCCAGGGCCAGCACGTCGGCGGGTCGCGGCAGGCCGCGCGCGGCGGCGGCCAGCTGGTGGCGGCGCTCGTCGAGGAACC
>CALAEG010000387.1 GCA_937890965.1 uncultured Caulobacteraceae bacterium
TCGGCCCGCGGGAAATCGGTATCGGGCTGGGCGTTTTGATCGCCGTGATCGTCGTCCTGGTGCTGGCGGTGAAGCCGATCCAGAACCTGATCGTAAAGCCGGCGACCCCGATCGCCAGCGCGCAGGCGGCGCCCAGGTCAGCCGCCCCCACCGACAACCCGGTTGCGACCGCCGGTGCATCACTGGCCGGCGCATGGTCCAGCCATGGTATGAGCTGCCGAGACCCAATGAAGATCGCCATTACCGACGGCGTATTGTCAGGAACGCTATCCGGACAGAGCTGGTCCGGCAAAATCGAGCCGGGTGGGACACCTAGCACCGTCGCCACTCATTCGCGGGATGGCGACTTCAGCTACGTCCTCAACGGCGAGGTTCTCACGATGACCGGGCCCGAGGGACCCATGGAGCTGAAACGATGCGCTGGCTGATTGCGTTTGGATTTGCACTTACTCTCGGGATCACGAACGCATGCGCCCAGACCTCGGTGGTGTGCGGGCATTACGAGAGCGATTGGGCCAAGGTGAGCGGCGGGAGCAACGCCGCGGCGATGAACCACGTCATCGATACGATTCCGGATCTCTGTTCGGATTTGAAAACACGGGCGCAGCAACGCCGGGACGAGGTCGAAGCCAGGCTGAGCCGGCCGGCCAAGGTCGTAAAGGCCGCGCCGGTGTCGGCGGCGGCCCGCCTGCGGGCGGCGCGGACCGATCCAGATCTGAAGACCGGCTTTGATATTATGGGCTGGCTTTGCGCCAATATAAGCCCCGCCGGGTTCGATATCACCAAGGCTTACGCCACGTTTCCAGACGACAAGCTCGTCCTGAAGGACGAGACGCGTACGCCGGACACCTCACAAGAGCATATCAGCGTGGTGCGCGCAGCGACCGGCCCGCTGTACACGGTGGAATATCGCTATCAGGTGCAGGCGTCGGACAATAGCGCGTACGGATATTCTATATTTATCAATAGTATGGATACAGTAACGAACCCGATATTTCCCAGCGCCGACGCCGGAAACAAGTGGCTGACCACACTTGGCGATCCGATCGCGGGCGTTATTGCACCAGAAGTCGGGTTTGGGCCGAGAAATACCGTCATGAACCAGAGCCCATTGAGTGTGGCCGTCTGGACCAGTGGCTTCCCGATCGATGTGAGTTGGTTCTCTCCGGCCGGTCTGAGATACACCAGCCTGATGTGCAAGAGCGCCTAGCCGAGGCGCGCCGGAGCCTTGACGACGCGCCGAGCGGAGGGCCGAAAAGTCAGAATAACCGACGGCGTCGTTCACCGCGCTGAGCTCGACTGTCGAGGATGCAATCGGGCAGGCCGCCGGCGGCCACGGCCAAGCCCGGGAACTTATCGGTCCAGTCCAGGCCGTTGCGCGTGGGGAAGCGCGCTTGGTAGCGCTCGACGCGGCTCTGGATGCGATAGCCATCGAACTGATCTCATGCAGCCAGCGATCGCCCGCAGGCGGCGCTGCGACCAGCTTGACGAGCTGGAAGGGCACGAAGTCGGGCGCGCGCCCTCGACGCTCTGCATTCGTCTCGCCATTGGAACCTGCCGATCTGACCGGGACTCAAACGGGATGCGCCCCGAAGGTTCCCGTTATCGTTATGCTGTTCCGGCCTCGAGCCTGGACTTTCGCGGCGCGACGGTCCGTTCGGGCGGAAGTTCTCGGCCTAGTCGGGTCCAGCCCAACCGGCTGCGGAAACGGTTCACATGAGCCCGACGTAGCGTCACCGGGGCGTCGACGGCTAGTTCTGGTCGTCGGGAGCCTGGCCGGGACGGCAGCGGCCGACATAGCGGTAGGTGTTGTGGGAGACGTCCACCAATGGCGGCTGGCCTTCGGCGCGCACCTCGTTGCGGCCGTCGACAGTGAAACTCGACTGGAAGTCGCCGGCATAGCTCAAGGTCACGTGGGCGCCGTCGATGGCGTCGCCGCACTGGGCTTGGATCTCAAACCCGCTGGAGGTCCTGGCGTAGGTGATCTTCGCGCAGTTCCCGCTGCCCGGGATGCTCACGGGCCGGCCGGTGAAGCACGGCTGTCCGCTGGTTGGCGCGCCGTTGACGATGCCCGAGCGCAGCCACAGCCCGGCCTTCGGCCTGGGCATGTCGTTGGCCGTCAGTGGCTTGGCCGAACAGGCGAAGAGGGCGATCAGGGCCACGACCAGGGTGGGCGGGATCAGCCGCGGGTCCATCAGCGCTCCTCTGAAAACATGGTTCGCGGTTTCATCCTCGGCACCCCGCCCGGCTGATCAGTTCAGCGATTGCGATACGCAATACAGGATCGCCTTGCGCGCAGTAGCCGCCCAGTCCGCGGGCGGGTCGAGGGCGAGGTAGCGTTCGTAGAGGGCTTTCGCGGTGCCGAGGTCGCCCGCCTGCAAGCGCAGCTGCGCCAGGTTGAACAGCGCATCAGCGTGCGTCGGATCGGCGTCCAGCACGCGGTTCAGCTGGATCAGGGCGGCGTCGGTCTTGCCGGCGGCTTCCAGCGCCTGGGCCAGGTTGTAGCGGGCCTCGACGAAGCGAGGGTCGCGGGCCAGGGCGCGTTCGTAGGCCAAGGCCGCCTGGGCGTGATGGCCTTGGGCCAGGCGGATGTTGCCGTAGTTGAAGGGGGCGATGGCGTCGCTGCGATCGGCGCGACCACACATGTCGTAGAGACGCGCGGCCTCGTCGGGTTCGCCCCTGGCCTCGGCGAGCGCGGCGGCTTCGAACAGGTCGTCGAGGCTGGCGTGATCCTCGTCGAGCGGCAGATAGCCCTGCCCTTCCAGCGTCGTCAGACCGTTATGCCACTGCAGCGCCGCTTCGCCCGAAGGCGTCAGGACGATCTTGTGGCGGCCTTTGGGCGAGAGTTCGCGCGCACGGGTCAGTATGCGCACCGTCTCGGCGCGGGAGCGGCCCTGGGCCAGCAGTTCGCCGGCCGTGCGGATCGTGGCGGCGTCGCCGAAGCGGCAATTGTCACCATCGGTGACGATGAGGTCGAACGCCGCCAGCGTGTCGGCGTCACCACGCGTGAGCCCGGTCTGAGCCAGGGCGGTCGAGAGCGCCAAGGTCGCGACGGGCCCGGCCGGCTCTTCGGCCAGCTCGGCCGCGAAGGCGCGTTCGCCGAGCACCGGCACGCCGCGCTCTCGCGCCATGCGCAGGCGGGCGGTCAGCGCGCCGCTGTCGATCAGGGCCGTGGCAAGCGCGCCGACCACAAAGGCGTCGCTGCGGCGGGTCAGGTCTCGCGCGACAAGGCCGCCGCCACGGACGATCTCGCGCTGCAGCCGTTCACGTTCACCGGGCGAGAACCGGCCGTAGAGCGCTACCGCACGATCGCGCAGATCCATGGGGTCAGGCGGATCTCTTCTTCTTTGCGGCGGGCGCGGCCACCACGACGGCCTTGGCGGCGGGTTTCTTGGCTGCCTTCTTGCCTGCGCCCGCCGCCTTGCCGAGGCTGGCGGCCGGCGGCCGGCGCTCTTCCTCGATGCTGCGGCGAAGCGCGTCCATCAGGTTCACCACATTGCCGCGCTCGGGCGCCTTGGTGACGATGGGCTGGCCTCCCGAGATCTTCGCCTTCACCAGCTCCATGAGGGCCTCCTCATAGCGGTCCTCGAAGGCTTCGGGCGCGAAGGTGGTCTCCTTCTGGGCGATGATCTGCGCGGCCATGGCCAGCATGTCGTCCGACAGTTTGGCGTTCAGCTTTTCGAGCGCGCTCGACGGCTCGCGCACCTCTTTCGCCGAGCGCAGGGTGTGCAGCCTGAAGCCGTCGGTGATGGGCTGGATGGTCACCAGCCGCTCGCGGCCGGACAGCACGATGCGGGCGATAGCCACCTTGTTGACGCGCTTCATCGCCTCGAGAATGACGCTGAAGGTCTCCTCGGCGATCGGACCGTCGGGGGCGAGATAATAGGTGGAGTCGAGAAAGATGGGGTCGACGTCGCCGGCGTCGACGAAGCCGTCGATATCGATGGTCTTGCTGGACGGGATCTCGACCGCCTCCAGCTCCTCGTTGGTGACGACGACGTAGCGGTCCTTCTCGAACTGATAGCCCTTGACCAGGTCGGCGCGGTCGATCTCGCCAAGCTCCGGGTCATGGTACTTCTGCTGCACGCGATTGAGCGTGTCCTTGTGCAGCATGTTGAACGAGATTTTGCCGGCGGTCGAAGACGTCGCCGAGTAAAGCTTCACCGGGCAGGAGACCAGCGAGAGCTTCAGATAGCCCTTCCAGTACGCACGTCCAGCCATGACAACACCCCTTATGTCTTCATGCCGACGTCGCTACGCATCTTCGGCGTAATCTTGACGGCGCTTGATCCTAACTCATCCCACGGGTCGGCGGCCAGCGTTTCCAGCCGCCTATGCAGGTTAAGACGGTTGAACGCATTACCACCGGACAGCTTTCGTAATTCTTCCCAAGCAATCGGCACAGCCGCGGGAAAGCCCGGGCGGGCGCGCAAGGAATAGGAGGCGATGGCGCTCGCGCCGCGGGCGTTGCGCAGGTAGTCGATATAGATCTTGCCCTTGCGCCGCTCCTTGTTCGAGACGGCGGTGAACAGGCCGGGCGAGTCAGCGGCCGCGGCGCGCGCGAACGCCTCGGCGAAGCCCTTCATCAGCGGCCAGCTCGGGGCGCCGGCCAGGGCCATGACCAGGTGCAGTCCCTTGCCGCCGGTGGTGCGCAGGAAGACGCTGAACCCCATGGCCTGCAGCCGGTCGCGCAGGATCTCCGCCCCATCGCAGACGCGGGCCCAGGGCAGCGCTTCGTCGGGGTCCAGGTCGATGACCAGCCGGTCGGGGTGCTCGGGATCGTCGACGTGACAGCCCCAGAGGTGGAATTCGATGGCGCCGAACTGGGTCAGCGCCAGATAGCCCCTGGGCTCGGTGACGGTGATGAAGGCCGCCCGCTCCTTCTCGTCGGCCAGATCGACGGTCTCCACGCCGGGCGGCAGGCCGGCGAAGCTGTGGCGTTGATAAAAACAGTCCTTGAGGTTGCCGGTTGGGCAGCGAAACATCGTCACCGGACGGCGCAGCAACTCCGGTAGCAGCCAATCGCCGACCCGCGCATAGTAGAGCGCCAGGTCCAGCTTGGTGACGCCGCTGCCGGCGAAGATCTCCCGCTCCGGGTTGGTCAGCTGCACGGCGGCCAGTTCGCGGTCTCCCACCAGCTTCGGCTTCAGCGCCTTGGCCGCAGGCGAACGCTTGCGCCGCGCATAGCTGAGCAGGACCGGGGCGCGGGGCGAGTCCTGGGCCGAGCGGCTGCGATAGCCGATCTCGGCGCTGAACTCGGGTTCGACCCAATGGGCTCCGGGCGTGCGCGGCACGGCCACGACCGGTGTCGCGCATTCGATCTTCGACAGCGCGGCATAGAGTTCGCGGGCCCTGGCGTCGCCGATCCCCGAGCCGGCCCGGCAGGCATAGACCAGCTCGCCACCCCGCTCCTCGGCCAGGATCAGCGACGAAGCGCTGCGCGGCATGTTGGAGAGGAAGCCGATGACGACGAAGGTCCCGACCTCGAGCCGCTTGACCTTCAGCCAGCTGGCCGAGCGCGCCTGGACGTAGCGGGCGTCGGCGCGCTTGGAGACAATGCCCTCCAGGCCCATGCGGCTGGCCTGGGCGAACAGGGCAGCACCATCGCCCTCGATATGTTCGCTGAGCTGCAGCGACGAGCGGGTGTCGATCAGCGGGTCGATCAACCCCGCCAGGGCCGCCTTGCGATCGATCAGCCGCGCGGCGCTCAGGTCGTAGCCGTCGAGGTAGCAGAGGTCGAAGGCGAAATAGGTGAAGGCGTGGGTTTCGCGGTCGGACAACGCCTGTTCGATCAGGTTGATCGAGGTGACGCCGCGCGGATCCTGCACCACCACCTCGCCGTCCAGGATCGCGCTCTTGCAGTCCAGCTTCTCGAACACCTTGGCCAGGGCGCCATAGCGCGCGGTCCAGTCATGGCCGTTGCGGGTGATCAGCCGCGCCTTGCCATTCTCGACGAACACCAGGGTGCGGTAGCCGTCGTACTTGATCTCGTGCAGCCAGCCCTTGGTCTGCGGCGGCGCCTCGGCCGGCGTGGCCAGCTGCGGCTTCCAGCGCGCCGGCATGGGGGCGGCGACGGCGCCGGGGATCTTGGCGGCCTTGCGCTTCGGGGCCGGTTTGCGCTCAGGCGGCGCCTCGTCGACCGGACGGCCGGTCACGACGCTGTTCGGCTCTTCTTCCAGCACGTCGTACTCGGCGATCGGGCGCGCGGCCGGATCACGCTCCTTGATCAGCAGCCAGTTGGTCGGATCGTCCGGCAGCCGCTTCAGCATCCAGCCGCCGGCCAGCTTCTCGCCCGAAAGGCGGAATTTGATCTGCCCGGCGGCCAGCGCCGTCGCCGGATCGGCCAGCGTCACCCAGGTGCCGCGGTCCCAGACGATCACCGTGCCCGCGCCGTAATTGCCGTCGGGAATCCGGCCCTCGAACGCCGCGTAGTCGATCGGGTGATCCTCGACCAGCTTGGCGAAGCGCCGCACCTTGGGGTCCAGGCATGGCCCCTCGGGCACCGCCCAGCTCTTCAGCGTGTCGCCGATCTGCAGGCGCAGGTCATAGTGCATGCGCCGGGCGTGGTGCTTCTGGACGACGAAGATCAGCTCGTCGGAGTCGGTGCCCCCGCCTTGCGGCTCCGGCGTCTTGGCGAAGCGTCGCTTGGCCCGGTAGGTGTCGATGCCGTCCGGCATGTGCGCCCTGATCAGCGATGAGGTCGGCGGCTAACATGCGCTTGTCGGCGGGCTTTTGGATATGGAGAATTGCCCAATCATGGACGCCGAGGCCATCACCATCCCGCTCAAGGCGGACGAGAGCGTTTCCGGCCTTTGGCAGGCGCCGCCGCAAGCCCGCGCCTGTCTCGTCCTGGCCCATGGGGCGGGCGCGGGGATGACCCACAGGTCCATGGTTACGATCGCCGACGGGCTCGCCGAGCGGGGCGTCGCGACCTTGCGCTACCAGTTTCCCTATATGGAGCGCGGCGGCAAAAGGGTCGATCCGCCGGCGATCGCCCAGGCCACGGTGAGGCAGGCCGTCGCCGCGGCGCGGCAGCGTGCGCCCTCGCTGCCCCTGTTCGCCGGAGGACGGTCGTTCGGCGGCCGCATGACCTCGCAGGCCCAGTCCCAGGCGCCGCTTGAAGGCGTGCGCGGCCTGGTCTTCTTCGCCTTCCCCCTGCACTCGGCCGGCAAACCCTCCGACCAGCGCGCCGCCCACCTGGCCGACGTCGCGATCCCGATGCTGTTCCTGCAAGGCTCCAACGACGCGCTCGCCGACCTCGCCCTGCTGCGGCGGACGGTCGCCAGCCTGGGCGGCCGGGCGACCCTCGACCTCATCGCGCAGGCCGACCATGCCTTCCACGTGCCCGCCAAGTCAGGCCGCAAGGACCCCGAGGTCCTCGCCGATGCCCTGGACGTCGCCGCCGCCTGGATGGCGGCGCACTGAGCATCCCCGAAACCCTCCGCGTGACGCCTGGCGGCTCTATGTCTAGGGATGGACGCCTGAGATCTTAGTCGCCGAGGTCGCGAGGTGTTCACCACTACACTCAGCCACACCCGCTACGCCTTCGATGACCTGAAGGCCGTGATGGCGGCCGCCAGTCCGGATCGATCCGGAGATAGGCTAGCGGGCGTCGCGGCAGGGTCGGCGGCGGAGCGGGTGGCGGCGCGGTATGTGCTGGCGGACCTGCCGCTGGCGACCTTCCTGAGCGAACTGGTCATCCCGTACGAGGCCGATGAGGTCAGCCGGCTGATCATCGATGGACACGACGCGGCGGCCTTTGCACCCATCGCGCACATGACCGTCGGCGCCTGGCGGGACTGGCTGTTGAGCGAGGCGGCCGACGCCCGGGCGCTCGCCGCGCTGGCGCCCGGCGTGACGCCGGAGATGGCGGCGGCGGTGTGCAAGCTGATGCGCAACCAGGACCTGGTCGCGGTGGCGCGCAAGTGCCGGGTGGTCACCGGGTTTCGCAATACCATCGGGTTGGAGGGCCGGCTGTCGGTGCGGCTGCAGCCCAATCATCCGACCGACTCCCCGGCCGGGATCGCGGCCTCGATCCTTGACGGGCTGCTCTATGGCTGCGGCGACGCGGTGATCGGGATCAACCCGGCTTCGGACAATGTGGACTCCACCGTCCAGCTGCTGCGACTGGTCGATGAGTTGCGCCTGACCCATTCCATCCCGACCCAGAGCTGCGTGCTGACCCACATCACCAATGCGCTGGCGGCGATCGAGGCCGGGGCGCCGCTGGACCTGATCTTCCAGTCGGTGGCGGGGAGCGAGGCCGCCAATCGCAGCTTCGGCATCGACCTGGCGCTGCTCAAGGAGGGCCAGGAGGCGGCCCTGTCGCTCGGCCGCCATACGGTCGGGCGCAATGTCACCTATTTCGAGACCGGCCAGGGCTCGGCCCTGTCGGCGGATGCGGCCTTCGGCGTCGACCAGCAGACACTGGAGGCGCGCGCCTATGCGGTGGCGCGGCGGTTCGATCCGCTGCTGGTCAATTCGGTGGTCGGCTTCATCGGGCCGGAATACCTGTTCGACGGCAAGCAGATCCTGCGCGCCGGCCTTGAGGACCATTTCTGCGGCAAGCTGCTCGGCCTGCCGATGGGGCTGGACATCTGCTACACCAACCATGCCGAGGCCGATCAGGATGATATGGATACCCTGCTGTCGATGGCGACCCTGGCCGGGGTCAGCTTCATCATGGGCGTGCCCGGCGGCGACGACATCATGCTGCACTACCAGTCCACCAGCTTCCACGACGCGGCCTATGCCCGCGCGCTGATGGGCCTTAGGCCCGCGCCGGAGTTCGAGCGCTGGCTGATCGAGCTCGGCATCTTCGACGGCGAGGGCCGGCTGTCGCCAGCGGCCCTGACCGGTGAATCGCGCCGGCTGCTCGACCACGCGACCGCGCTGCTGTGAGCCGCCCGCCGGTCCGCACCGATGTCTGGGCAAGGCTCAGGCAGGCCACCGACGCCCGCATCGGCCTTGGCCGCAGCGGCGAGGCCCTGCCGACCAGGCCCATGCTCGACCTGCAATACGCCCATGCCCTGGCGCGGGACGCGGTGCACACGCCCCTGGCGGTCGAGGCGGTCGCGGGCGCCCTGGCGACCCTGCCGACCATCGTGGTCGAGAGCCTGGCCGGCGGCGCCTATCTCACCCGCCCCGACCTCGGACGAAGGTTGGCCCTCGGCGACAGCGATCGGCTTAAGCCCAGTGACGCGGACCTGGCCCTTGTCCTGGGCGACGGCCTGTCCGCCGGCGCGGTGGCGGAGAGCGGGCCTGTGCTGGTCCGCGCGCTGATCGGGCGCCTGCCCGGCTGGACCCCCGCCCCCATCGTCATCGCCCGCCAGGCGCGCGTGGCGCTTGGCGACGAGATCGGCGGGCGGCTCGGCGTCCAGGTCGTGGTCATGCTGATCGGCGAGCGGCCGGGCTTGAGCGCGCCGGCCAGCCTGGGCGCCTACATCACCTGGAACCCCGCCGTCGGCCGGCTCGATTCCGAGCGCAACTGCGTCTCCAACATCCGCCCAGGCGGGCTTTCCATCGACGAGGCGGCCGGCCGCATCGCCTGGCTGGTCGATGCGGCGCGGCGTCTGCGGCTGACGGGTGTGGGGTTGAAGGAGGCCTATCCGTCCGACGAGACGATCAGGTTGGAAGTCCGGCCTAGTGGCTGACGCCCAGCCGCTTCAGACCGTCCAGCGCCACCTGGTCGGTGGGATCGATCGCCAGCGCGGCGCGGAAATCGGCCAGGGCCAAGGGCGCATTCCCCTGCTTGGCGTAGACCAGTCCGCGGTCGCCATAGGCGACGGGATCTGGCTTCAGCGACAGGGCCTTGGAATAGTCGGCGATGGCCTGGTCGTACATTTCCTTGTCGCTATAGGCATTGCCGCGGATGACCGAGACCCCGACCAGATGGGCGGTGTCCAGCTGACCCTCCTGGATCAGGGCGGTGCAGCCGGCAATGGCCACGTCCG
Organism: uncultured Caulobacteraceae bacterium; assembly: GCA_937890965.1. Taxonomy (GTDB): domain Bacteria; phylum Pseudomonadota; class Alphaproteobacteria; order Caulobacterales; family Caulobacteraceae; genus Poindextera. The sequence goes on from CALAEG010000387.1 coordinate 9,954, forward strand.
GGTCCTCGCTCACGCATTTTTGGACATTGGTTTGCGCCAAGGCGGGCAACGCGATCAACGACACGCCCAGTGCGATCCAAATTCTACGCATGCTTTTCCCCTGCGGCGTCCGCATTGATCTGCGAACCGCGCGTGTGGCCCCTAGTCTAGACGGCCACCACGCCGCGAGGCGAGCCCTAACATGGCCAGTCCGCCAGGCCCCGCTACGGCCAAGGCTGCAGCCGCGATACGAACTCTTCACCTAACACCCCCTATAAATGTCAGGGCTGGATGTTGACGCGCCCGCGCGGTCGCGGCCCAGCCTGAAAGCGATACATGTCCATCGATCGCGGATCGGCTGGCGATCCAACGCGTCCTGCGCCAAGGGACGCCGCCGGCGATGCGAGTCCGCCTCGAATTCGCCTGTCGCCCGGTGGCAAGGGTCTTGACGCTCACAAATGGTCCGTCCTGGCCGAAGAGGTGGCCGGGGTTGGCTATTGGCTCGTCGACGCCGCCACCCGCACCATTACCTGGTCCGAAGGGCTCTTCCAGCTTTACGGCCTTAAGCCCGGCGACTTTCCCGATTTCGAAACCGTGATGGGGGCCGTCCATCCGGACGACACCGCCAAGGCGAACGACCTGCTCGAACGCGCCATCAGGCTCGGCGAGGGCTACACCACCCGGATCCGCATGAAGGACGTCGACGGGTCCTGGCGCAGGTTCCTGGTTCGCGCGGCCTGCCGCAACGGCCAGGACGGCGCCGTGGCCACCGTCTTCGGCGTGGTCGTCGATGTCACCGAGACGGACTCCGCCCTGCGCACGAGCGAGGCGCGCTTTCGCGTTCTCAACGAGAACGGCAACGACGTGGTCATGCAGACCGATCTCGCCGGCCGCATCACTTATATTTCGGCGTCGGCCGAGGCGATCACCGGGTTCACCCCGGCGGAACTGGTCGGCCGCGTCATCGTCGACCACGTCCATGCCGACGACAAGGCGAGGCTTGAGCTCGCCGTCCAAGACGCCCTGGGCCACCCCGACGCCTCGGCGCCCTGTATCGAATATCGTGTGCGCCACAAGGATGGGCACGTCCTGTGGCTGGAGGCTTGCCCCACCCCGCTGGTCGACCCCAACTCCGGCGAGATCGTCGGGATCACCGACGTCGTGCGCGACATCACCGGCCGCAAGACCCTCGAAGCCGAACTGGTGGCCAAGTGCGAACAGGCCGAGGCGGCGACCCGGGCCAAGGCCGAGTTCCTGGCCAATATGAGCCATGAGATCCGCACGCCGCTAACCGCCATCATGGGGTTCTCCAACCTGCTCGACGGCCTGGACCAACTGCCCGAGACCGCGAAGGCCTATGTGCGGCGGATCTGCACGGCGGGCGATCAGCTGATGATGGTCGTCAACGATGTGCTGGACTTTTCCAAGCTCGACGCCGGCCAGCTCGACCTCGATCCCCAGCCTGTCGAGGTGGCGGAGTTCCTGCGCGAGACCGTGGATCTGCTCAGCGCCCAGGCGGCGGCCAAGGGCTTGAGACTTGAAACCAGCATCGCGCCCGATACCCCCGATTGGGTGCTGCTGGACCCCGGCCGGGTGCGGCAGATCCTGCTCAACCTGGCCGGAAACGCTCTCAAGTTCACCGTCAAGGGCGGCGTCAGCGTCTCGCTCGCCCCTTTCGGCGCCGGCAAGCTCAAATTCGTCGTGACCGATAGCGGCCCGGGTATTTCGCTCGATCTGCGCGGCCGATTGTTCGAACGCTTCTCCCAGGTCGACGGGTCGATCAGCCGCGATCATGGCGGAACCGGGCTGGGCCTGGCGATCAGCAAGGGGCTGGTCGATCTGATGGGCGGGTCGATCGGCGTCGAGTTCGTCTCCCAGGCCGGCTCGGTCTTCTGGTTCACCCTTCCCGCGCCCCTGGCGCTCAAGCCCGGGGCCCAGCGCGGCGTCGACGCCTCGGCCCCATTGGCGCCGGCCCACATCCTGCTGGTCGACGATGTCGCGGTGAACCGCGTGCTGGTGCGCGCGATGCTCGAGCCGCTTGGCTATAGCTTCGAGGATGCCGCCAGCGGGCATGAAGCGGTGAGCGCGGCGTTGCGTCGGCCGTTCGACCTGATCCTGATGGACCTGCAGATGCCCGGCATGGGCGGCCTGGAAGCGGCCAGGACCATCCGGTCCAAGGCCGCGCTCAATCGCGACACGCCCATTGTCGCGCTCAGCGCCAACGTCATGGCCGACCAGATCGCCGACTGCTACGCCGCCGGCATGAACGACCACCTGGCCAAGCCGATCAGCCCCGCTAGCCTGTTATCGACCGTGGCGAAATGGACCCAGCCGGCGGACGCGGACATCGAGGCCAGGGCGGCGCTCGCCTGAGACAACGAACCGGCGCCGTACCGGCTTGAGTCGGCGGTCGGCGGCGTGCACCGTCGGCGGATCACAATCGCCTCGGAACGCGCCCATGGATGATCCGGCCAAAGACCGCACCGCCTGGCCCGCCCTCGACTATGCGCGGCTGAAGGCGACGTGTGAGACCCTGCAGCTCTGGAGCCAGGTGGTCGGCAAGGTGCGGCTGGCCCAGACGCCCTGGCTGAACCATTCCTGGCATGTGCCGCTCTATGTCACCGCCAGGGGCCTGAGCACCTCGCTGATCCCGCATGCGGCCGGCGCCTTCGACCTGGAGTTCGACTTTGTCGCCTCTGTGCTCACGCTGCGAACCGTGAGCGGCCACGAGGCCTCGACGCCGCTCGAGCGGCAGTCGGTGGCCAGCTTCTACGCCCGGGTCATGGCCAAGCTGGAGGCGGCCGGAACGCCGGTGGTCATCGACACCCTGCCCAGCGAAATCGCCGACCCGATCGCCTTCCCGGACGATCGCGCGCCGCGCGTCTATGACGCCGCCGCGGCCAAGGACTTCTGGCGCGCCCTGGTCAAGATCGACCAGGTGTTCAAGCTGTTCCGCACCGGTTTTCTCGGCAAGGCCAGCCCCGTACACCTGTTCTGGGGCAGTTTCGATCTGGCCGTGACGCGGTTTTCCGGCCGACCGGCGCCGGCCCATCCCGGCGGCGTGCCCAACCTGCCGGATGCGGTGGTGCGCGAGGCCTATTCGCACGAGGTCAGCAGCGCCGGTTTCTGGCCCGGCGGCGGCGGGGTGGATTACCCGGCCTTCTATGCCTACGCCTATCCGGAGCCGCCCGGCTTCCGCGACGCGGCCATCCTGCCCACCGGGGCGGCCTACAATGAGGCCCTCGGCGAGTTTGTCCTGCCCTACGAGACGGTGCGGACCGCCCCCGACCCGCAAGCCGCGCTGCTGGAATTTCTAAGTTCGACCTATGCCGCCGCGGCCGACGCCGGCGGCTGGGACCGCGCGGCGCTGGAATGCGACCTGGGGAGGCCCGGCGTCCCAAGGCCGACGTAACCAGACGCGGTTTGATGACGAGCCCTCCCCGCCGGCGGGGCGCGGGGGTCTTGCTGTTTCATCCCTGTCACGCGCGCGTGATGGACAAATGCGTTTATCGGCGCATACCACCGCGGCGTTTGCGGCAAGCCCCCGAAACCGGCTCGGCGCGAGCTCATCCAAAAACCAACCGACGCCCAGGACGGCTCATGGCCTTTCAGTCTCCAGAGCGCATGAGCCCCGCCCTGCTGGTCCGCTTCGCGCGGCGCAGGTTGGCGCCCAACCGCGCCGACCTGATGACGCTGTTCCTGATCGCCGGGCTGGCGGTGCTGATCGCTCACGGCGCCCAGCAGATGGGCCGCCCCTTGAGCCAGCTCTCCATGGCGCCGGTCAGCCTCGATATCGCGCGGTTGCCCGGCTATGCGGTGCTGACCACCCTGCGCATGTTCGTGGCGCTGTTCTTTTCGCTGCTCTTCACCTTCGTGGCGGCGACGCTGGCCGCCAAGAGCCACAAGGCCGAGCTGGTCATCATCCCGGCGCTGGACATCCTGCAGTCGGTGCCGGTCTTGGGCTTTCTGACCTTCACCGTGACCTTCTTCATGGGCCTCTTCCCCGGGCAGGAGCTGGGCGTCGAGGCCGCCGCCATCTTCGCCATCTTCACGGCCCAGGCCTGGAACATGGCCTTCAGCTTCTACCAGTCGCTGAAGACCCTGCCCGGCGACCTGGACGAGGCGGCGCGGCAGTTCGGCCTATCGCCCTGGCGGCGGTTCTGGCGGCTGGAGCTGCCCTTCGCCACCCCGGCCCTGGTCTGGAACACCATGATGTCGATGTCGGGCGCCTGGTTCTTCGTGGTGGCGTCCGAGGCGATCACTGTCGGCAAGACGTCGGTGGCCCTGCCCGGCATCGGCTCGTGGCTGGCGGTAGCCACCAACCGCGGCGACACCCGCGCGGTCATCTGGGCGGTCGGCGCCATGGCGGTGGTGATCCTGCTCTACGACCAGCTGCTGTTTCGCCCGATCGTCGCCTGGGCCGACAAGTTCCGCTTCGAACAGACGGCTTCCCAGGACCCGCCAACCTCCTGGTTCTACGATCTCCTGCGCCACATGCGACTGCTGCCGCGCCTCTTCCGCTCCGTGCCGAACACCCTGACCCACCTGCCGCCGCTGCCGCGCGCCATGATCAGGACGCCAAGGCCACTCGATCCGCGCCTGTCGCGGGCGCTGGATTGGCTCTGGCTGGGGGTGGTCATCCTTGGCGCTATCGGCGGCGCCTGGCTGGTGGTGCGCTATGTCGGCGAGACGCTGAAGCCGCACGACGTCATCCAGGCCCTGGGCTACGGCGTGCTCACCCTGATCCGGGTCCTGGTGCTGATCGCCATCGCCAGCCTGATCTGGGTGCCGATCGGCGTCTGGATCGGCCTGCGGCCCGTCTGGACCGAGCGGATACAGCCGGTGGCGCAGTTCTTTGCCGCCTTCCCGGCCAATGTGCTCTTTCCCATCGCGGTCGGCGTCATTGTCGCCCTACACCTGTCGCCGGACATCTGGCTGTCGCCGCTGATGATCCTCGGCACCCAGTGGTACATCCTGTTCAACGTCATCGCCGGCGCCAGCGTGCTGCCCACCGACCTGAAGGAAGCCGCTTCCATCTTCCATGTCCGCCGCTGGCAGTGGTGGCGCGACGTGGCCCTGCCCGGCATCTTTCCCTATTACGTCACCGGCGCGCTGACCGCCTCCGGCGGTTCGTGGAACGCCTCGATCGTGGCCGAGGTGGTCAACTGGAACCACACCAAGGTGGAGGCGGCGGGGCTGGGCTCCTACATCGCCGACGCCACCACCAACGGCGACTATCCGCGCGTGGCCTTGGGCATCGCGGTAATGTCCGTCTTCGTCATCCTGCTTAACCGCATCCTCTGGCGGCCGCTCTACGGCTTCGCCGCGCGCCGCCTGCGCCTGGACTAAAGGAGATCCGCCGATGACCCTGGCCGAAGCCCCGGTTCGCGAAGACGTCAACCTGGTCGAGGTGCGCAAGCTGCGCCACATCTACGGCAAGGGCGGCGGCGGACATCTGGTGGTGCTGGACGATGTCGACCTGACCTTGAAAACCAATGAGATCGTCGGCCTGCTGGGCCGCTCGGGCTCGGGCAAATCGACCCTGCTGCGGGCCATTTCCGGCCTGATCCGGCCGACCGAGGGAACCGTGATGGTCCGCGACGCGCCGGGCGACGACACCGCCCACGGCGTGGCCATGGTGTTCCAGAGCTTCGCTCTCTTCCCTTGGCTGACCGTGCTGCAGAACGTCGAGCTCGGCCTCGAGGCCAAAGGCGTGCCCGCCGACGAGCGCCGCAAGCGCGCCATTGACGCCATCGACCTCATCGGCCTGGACGGTTTCGAGACCGCCTATCCGAAAGAGCTTTCCGGCGGCATGCGCCAGCGGGTCGGCCTGGCCCGCGCCCTGGTGGTGCAGCCGGCGATATTGCTCATGGACGAGCCCTTCTCTGCCCTCGACGTGCTGACCGCCGAGACCCTGCGCACCGACCTGCTCGACCTCTGGTGCGAAGGCCGCATGCCGATCCGCTCCATCCTGATGGTCACCCACAATATCGAGGAGGCGGTCTTGATGTGCGACCGCATCCTGGTCTTCGCCTCCAATCCCGGCCACATCATCGCCGAGATCAAGGTCGACCTGCCGCAGCCGCGCAAGCGGCTGGATCCGGCCTTCCGCGCCCTGGTCGACGACATCTATGCCCGCATGACCGCCAAGCCGGCCAATCAGCCGGTCCGCGAGGGCGCCTTTCCGGGCATGGGCATCGGTATGGCGCTCACCCACATCTCCACCAACACGCTCGCCGGCATGATGGAGTCGCTCAGCCAGCCGCCCTATTCCGGCAAGGCCGAGCTGCCGACCCTGGCCAGCGAACTGCAGCTGGAAGCCGACGAACTCCTGCCCATCGCCGAGACCCTGCAGCTGATGCGCTTCGCCGAGATCGAGGGCCGCATGATCCGGCTGACTCCGGCCGGCAAACGCTATGCGGTGGCCGAGGTCGATGCGCGCAAGCAGCTCTTCGCCCAGCATCTCTTGACCTATGTTCCGCTGGCCGCCCACATTCGTCGCGTGCTGGACGATCGCGCATCGCACCAGGCCCCGGCCCGGCGTTTCCGCGACGAACTCGAGGACTTCATGAGCGAGGACTATGCCGAGGAGACCCTGGCCGCCGTGGTGGGTTGGGGCCGCTATGCCGAGGTGTTCGCCTACCGCGAAGCCGCCGACCTGTTCAGCCTCGAAGACCCAGGGTGATCCGATGACCGCCGCCGACCAAGCCCTCGCCGAGCTGATGCGCCTGGCGGCCCGTGAAGAGCCGGATTTCGTGGAGTTCGAAGGCGGCCCGCCGGCTCTGGCGACGCGCTTTTACGCCGAGGAGGCCGCCGCCGCGGCCCTGGCCGCCGGGGCGGTGGTGGCCGCCGATCTCTGGAAATTGCGTTCCGGCGAGGACCAGACGGTCACGGTCGGAACGCGCGAGGCGGGGGCCGGTCTCGGCGGCTACAATTTCCAGCGTTTCGAGGACGCCAGCCGCGCCCCGCCGGCGCGTGGGACCGGCGCCGACGCCGCGCGCATGGCGATCGCCGGCTTCGCGCCGACCCGCGACGGCCGCCACGTCTTCCTGCACCCCAGCTTTCCGCCCAGCGGCGACAAGCTGCGCGCGCTGCTGGGCGTGCCCGCCGAGCGTGAGGCGGCGCATGCCGCGGTGATGAAGTGGGACGCGATGGACCTGGAAAACGCCATCGCCGCGGCCGGCCTCTGCGGCGCCATGGTGCGCACGCCCGAGGAGTGGGACGCCTCGGACCAGGGCCGCACGCTCGCCGCCCGCCCGGTGGTCGAGGTGATCAAGATCGCCGACAGCCCGCCAGAGCCGCTCCCTAAGGGCGGCGAGGCGCCGCTCTCCGGCGTGCGCGTGCTCGACCTGACCCGCGTCCTGGCCGGGCCGACCTGCGCGCGGACCCTGGCCCAGTACGGCGCCGACGTCCTCTATGTCGCCGGCCCCGGCCTGCCCTCGGCGGCGGCCTTTGTCGCCGACACCAGCCACGGCAAGCTCTCCTGTTTCGTCGACCTAGGCGACGAGGATGGCCGCCAGACCCTGCGCGACCTGGTCCAGGATGCCGATGTCTTTTCGCAGGGCTTCCGGGTCGGGGCGCTGGAGCGGCTGGGCTTCGGGCCGCTGCAGCTGGCGGCGCTTCGGCCCGGCCTGATCTATGTCTCCATCAACGCCTATGGTCATGAGGGCGGGTGGCGCGGCCGGCCCGGCTGGGAGCAGTTGGCGCAGACCGTGACCGGCATGGCGCACGTTCATGGCGGCGAAGACGGACCGCAACTGCAGCCGGCGGCGGTCTGCGACTACACCACCGGCTTCCTGGCGGCCTTCGGGGCCCTGGTCGCCCTGCACCGCCGCGCCCTTTACGGCGGCAGCTATATGGTGCGGGTGTCGCTGTCGCAGACGGGCGTCTGGGTGCGCGGCTTGGGAATCGCCGGCCCCGAGCGCATCGCCGCCAACGTCCCGCTCGAAGGCGACGAGATCGGCGGCTATGTCATGAAGAGCGACAGCGGCTACGGCCCGATGAGCCATCTTCGGCCGGCGGTGCGAATGTCCGCCACCCCGCCGCAATGGAAACGCCCCACCCGTCCGCTCGGCAGCGACCCGGCCGTCTGGCCGTAGACCCTGGAGAAGACCATGACCCACGTCGGAAGTTGTTTTTGCGGCGCCGTGCAGCTGGAGGCCGAGGGCGAACCGGAAGCCATGGGCTATTGTCACTGCTCTTCCTGCCGCTCCTGGTCCGGCGGCCCGGTGAACGCGTTCAGCCTTTGGAAGCCCGAGGCGGTCAAGGTGACGTCCGGCGCCGAACATGTGGCGACCTTCACCAAGACCCCGGCCAGCGAGCGGCAGTACTGCGCCAAATGCGGCGGCCATCTGATGACCAACCACCCGGCGCTGGGCCTGATCGACGTCTTCGCCGCCACCCTGCCGACCCTGGACTTCGTCCCCGGCGTGCACATCAACTACGCCGAGACCGTGCTGCCCATGCGCGACGGCCTGACCAAGCTGAAGGACTTCCCCGCCGAGTTCGGCGGCTCCGGCGAGGCGATCGCCGAATAGCTAGTCCGCCAGTGACAGCGGCGCGGCGACGGATTCCAGCGGCTGGCGTTCGGCGTCGAGGCCCAGCACCGCCTCGATGACGGCGGCCACGATCATGGCGGCGGCGCCGAAGAGGGAGCCCCAGAAGATGTGCGGGCGCGAGCCCTCGGCGATCAGCCGGCCGAAGATGGCCGGGGCCGCGACCCCGCCGATGCCGGTGCCGACGGCGTAGAAGAGCGAGATGGCCACGGCGCGGATCTCGATCGGGAAGGATTCGCCGACGGTCAGATAGCCGGCGCTGGCCGCCGCCGAGGCGAAGAAGAAGATCACCGTCCAGGCCGCCGTCTGCTCGACGGCGCTGAGCAGGCCCTGCGCGAACAGCCAACCGGTGATGGCGAGAAGCACACCGGCCAGGCCATAGGTGCCGGCGATCATCACTCGCCGGCCGAGGCTGTCGAACAGCCGGCCGAGCAGCAGCGGCCCCAGAAAGTTGCCGACCGCGAAGGGCAGCAGGAACCAGCCCACCTGGCTGGCCGGCACGCCGTAGAAGCGGCCGAGGATCAGCGCGTAGGTGAAGAAGATGGCGTTGTAGCAGAAGGCCTGGCTGGCCATCAGGCTCAGGCCCACGAAGGTGCGGCGCGGGTAGGTGAGCACCAGCGTGCGCGCCACGTCGATCCAGCCGCCGCGCTGGCCGAGGCGCAGGCGGATGAACGGCGCCGTCTCGGGCGCCTCGACGGCGCCGCCGCGAGCGACCACCTGGGCCTCGATCTGGTCCACCACGCCATGCGCCTCGGCGACCCGGCCATGGGTCATCAGCCAGCGCGGGCTTTCCGGCAGGAAGCGGCGCACCACCATGACGATCAGCCCGACGGCCGCGCCGATGAAGAAGGCGACGCGCCAGCCAAGCTCGACCGGCAGCACATGGGGATTGAGCAGCACCACCGTGCCGAGCGCGCCGAGGGCCGCGCCGATCCAATAGCTGCCGTTGATCACCAGGTCGGTGAAGCCGCGCCGCCGGGCCGGGATCAGCTCCTGCACCGCCGAATTCACCGCCGCGTATTCGCCGCCGATTCCGGCCCCGGTGAGCACCCGAAAGACCACGAAC